>JAVCCK010000016.1 GCA_030765525.1 Candidatus Lernaella stagnicola | reverse complement strand
TGAAAGGACTCGCTGTCGAAAAATCAGGTGGGAAATCTACGTCGCGCCGCATCCAACAAAACCCATTCTACCCCCCCCCTATATAAAATCAAGGGCGGGTCTATCACCTATTTTAATTATTCGTATATGCGGGGCGCTTTGCGCCTCTGGTCGGGTGAACGCAAGGTTGAGCCGCACAGCCTCCCCGCCGATGGCGGTGAGCCTATGGCGCCCCGGCTCCTACGGTTTTGTGTGTGACTCGTAAAGACGGCGAAGACGCCGGTCGCCGTGACAACATCGTCGCCCGATGCACGCGGGTTTAGCGCCGGGCCTTGCCCGGGCTCGCAAAGCGACCAACGGGAGCGGTCGCGGTGACGGCAACGTCGTCGGATGCACCCGGTCCCAGCACCGGGTCTTACCCGGTCCAGGCACTGCCTGGCACTGCCTGGCGGTTTTACTTTAGGACCGTCGCAGCGACCTCATTGAGGAGGTGGTCGGTGTTCATGCCTTCGGCCTCGCCCTCGAAGGAAAGCAGCAGCCGGTGCCGCAGGCAGATGTGCAGCACGTCGCGCACGTCGTCGATGCTCACCGAGTAGCGGCCGTCGATCAGCGCCGACACCTTCGCCGTGGTCAGCAGCGCCTGGCCGCCGCGGGGGCTGGCGCCGTAGCGCACGTACTTTTTGACTTTATCGCCCGACAGCTCGCTTTCCGGGTGCGTGGCGAGCACCAGGTGGGTCACCGCTTCGCGCACGTGGTCGGGCACGGGGATCTGCGCGGCGAGTTGCTGTGCCGCGATAATCTGCTTGCCGTCCATAACCCGCGACGCCGCGGGGGTTTCGATGCCGGTCGTCTGATCGAGGATGGCCATCAAGTCTTTCTGGGACGGGTATTCGATTTGGATCTTGGTCAGGAAGCGGTCGATTTGCGCCTCGGGCAGCGGATAGGTGCCTTCCATTTCGATCGGGTTCTGGGTGGCCAGCACGAAAAACGGCAGCTCCAGATCAAAGGTCGTGCCCGCGATCGACACCGACCGTTCCTGCATCGCCTGCAGCAGCGCCGACTGCGTTTTGGGCGTGGCGCGGTTGATTTCGTCGGCCAACACGATCTGCGCGAAAATCGGTCCGTGTTGGAACTGGAAGCGCTTGCGGCCGTCGGCGTCTTCCAAAATCATGTTGGTGCCCAGGATGTCGGTCGGCATCAAATCCGGCGTGAACTGGATGCGGCCGGTCGACAAATCGAACACCTGGCCGAGCGTCGATACCAGCAGCGTCTTGCCCAACCCCGGCACGCCTTCGATAAGAGCGTGGCCGTTGGCGAAAACTGTCTTGAGCAGGTCGAGCACGACCGTTTCCTGGCCGACGATCACCTTGCCGACTTCGGCGCGCACTTGCTTAAAGGTATCGGCGAATTCGGCTACACGGGCTTTATAATCGGTCATCGTTATCCTCCCAGGATGCCGCGGCGAATCAGCAGTGTCAGCAACAAGCTGCCTAACGCAACGTACAGCATCACGTTCCAAAGCGGTTTGCGGTGCGGGTATTCGACTTCCGGCACAGCGAAAATTTCTTCGATTGAAGGGTTAAGTTTGCCGCCGCCGGTGGCGGTGGCGCGGGTTAATAGCGCGCGGTTGGGCCGGGTGGCCACGAATTCGGGCGGGGGCGTCAAATTCACTTGACCCACGCCCTGGCTGCGAATCAAGCCGCCGCCTTCGGGCACCACGCGCAAACTATAGGTTCCGAACTGCGGCACCTGGAAGCGCCCGTCGTACCCGCCGGGCCGGGATTGCGACAGCACCACTTCGCCCTCGAAATCATCGGGTCCGGAAACCTTGAGCGTCAATTTCAGGTCGTTGACGAAGTTCCCGTACTGATCGGTGGCGTCGACGTTCACGTTGGTGAAATCGTCGGCGCTACGCGCTTCGATGCGGTAATTACGCAACGCCAGGTCGGCCATCGTGCCGCGCACGATATGCGCCATGATCGGCGCGTATTGCCCCCACTTGCGCCACCCGGCGGCCCACTTCGCGCCGCTGTCGGTGCCCAGCACGGTGACGCGGCCCAACCCGAAACGCCAGCGCGTCAGCAGCGGCTCGCCGCGTTCGGCGGTCAGGAAAACCTCGCTGGTCGGCTTGGGATCGGACGTGTTGTAACCGGCGAGATGAGGGATATTGGTCAGCGGCAGGCCTTCGAGCATGTCGCCCTTTTTCAGCAGTTCGGGTTTGATCTTCTTTTCGATCGCGCCGGTTTTGCTGATCTTCTTCGTCTCTTCCAGGAAGATGCGCGGGATCTGCGTGAAGTCTTCGGTGTAGTAATACCGCCCGCCGCCGACCTCCGCGATCTTGCGCAGGTGCGGCTGGTCCGATTCCTTCCCGAGCGCCACGGTCGAGATGGTGATCCGCTTGCCGCCCATCCATTCCACGAGGTGGCCCCACTGGTCGAAGGTGGTCAGCGAAATACCGTCGGAGAGCAAAATGATGTGCTTGACCTTAGCCTTGTCGTCCTTGAGCTTCTTGTACGCCTCGCCGATCGCCGGATAAATCGAGGTGCCGCCATCCACGCCGAAGGAGCGCAATTTATCCTGCAGCTTTTGCTTGCTCTCGGCGTCGCCCACCTTTTGCATGTGGACCGCCCACCGCGGAAAGTCGTCGAAGAGCACGACGCCGACCCGGCTACGTTCGGCCAGGGCGTCGATGGTTTCGTTAGCGGCTCGGACCGCCATGGCGAATTTGCGCTCGCGGGCCATGGACGCGGACTTGTCGATCACCAGCACGAGCGTCACGGGGTTCGGCTCGGTCTTTTTCTTCTCTTTGAAGCGGACCGGCATCATTTTTTCGATCGGCTCCTCGGTCTTCTTCTTGCCCAACTCGCCGGTCTTATCCCCACCCAACACGACCACGCCGCCGCCGCCATCGCGGGCGTATTGCATCAACGCCGCTTGCTGCGCGTCGGACATGGCTTTGTAATCCAAGTCGGAAAGCACCACGACGTCGAAGGGATACAGCGCGCCGGCGCTACGCGGCAGGGTCGATTGCCGGCCGGGCCGCACGGTGATGCGCGCCGCGTCGAGGGCTTCCACGAGCGGCAGGTCCTGGTCCAGATCGCCGGAAAAGAGCGCCACGCTGGGTTGCGAGGCCACGCGCATCGAGGCCGACAACTTGTTGTTGTCATCGTGCATGTCGCCTTCGGCGTTGACGGTCGCGATGAACGACGCGGACTGCTTGCCGCGCACCCGGGTTTCGGTTTCGAACACGTTCCGGCCCGGTTTCACCTCGACTGTCTCATTGAAGATCGAGCGGCCGGCGAAACTCAGTTGCAGCCGCGCCGGGGTTTCGAAATTGGACACGATCACCACGCTCACTTTGACCAATTCGCCCGGCCGGGCCGCAGCCGGCACATTGATCGCCTCAATGAACAGGTCGCGGTCGTCGCGCGTGCCGAGCATGAGGGCGTGCAATTCCACGCCGTGCCCCGCGGCACTGGCTGCTTGGCCGACCAGGTCGCCCTCGGTTTGGTTGCCGTCGGTCAGCAGCACGAGGCGGCGCGTGTGGTTCTCGGGAAACAGTTCGATGGCCTGGCCGACCGCGGCGGCGATGTCGGTGCCGTGCGAATCGTCGGGCCGGTCGATCGTCGGGGCGGTATCGGCGGCGGTCAGCAGACGGGTGTCCTTGGAGAAAACCACGGTGCGCAGCCATGTGTCGCCGCGTTGGGCGTAGGCCTGGGACACCCACTGCCGCGCGCGTTCCAGTTCGGCGTCGGGCACCGAAGCCGAGCCGTCGACCAAAAGCGCGACCGCCAGATGCTTTTCCTGTTTGGTGTGAATCACTTCACCGTATGCCAGGCCCAGTGCGAGTAAACTCACACCCGTGCCCACCACCACGAGAATGCGGGTGATCGGACGCAGCATCAGCCGGCTGCGGCGCGAAATCCACACCAATCCCGCAATGGCCGCGCCCACCCCAAGGGTGAGCAACACGACCAAGTAGGTCGGAGCGCCGAAGGACAGCCCTCTTATGTATTCAAGCCAATCGCCCATAGAAAAACAGCACCGTGTCCAAGGCGGCGAGTAACAGCGCCGCCAACACCAGCCACGGCCACCATATCTCGGCCGTGACGGCTTTGGTTTGACGTTTCACTTCCGGCATCGCAACGACCTCGCCGACGGTCAGGTCGGATTCGGCCGGTTCGGTCAAGCTGACGGCAAACACCCGTAGGGCGCCCGCGTCGGCGTATTGATAGAAACCCGGTGTGGCGGGGCGGTACACAGCCTGACCGGCGCGCACCGGGGCCACTTCTTTTTTGTCCAGCGGCGTCTTCACCACCACTTGCTCGCGTCCGGCGGTCACCGCCAATTCGACGCGCTCGCCGATCTGATAGCTGGTGCGGATCTCTCCTTCCGGCCGCCGCGAGAAGACATGCACGACGTTGTGCATGAAAATCGGAAACGCCGACTGCAAGGGGAAATCGGTCGCGGCCAAATCAAAGCCCACGCCCAGCAAGAAGCGCCCTTCGCTTTCGCGCAGCAGCATCAGGGCGTTGTCGTAATGGCCCATCAGCACGACATCTTTCGCCTGCGGCTGAAACACCTGCGTTTCCTCGATCGTCAGTTTGTCCATCGTGACGTGGCGCAAAACCGGGTGCCCATCGGCCCAACTGGTCATCGCCGGGTCTTCTTTCTTCCCCGCGCTGGCGAAGGGGCCACCCGCCGGGCCGAAATACACGGCGCTGCACGCCGGGAGCTGCTTGGGCGCGAAGCGGTCGAAGACCACCACGTCCGCGCCCACGGACATCGCGTGCGTGTACTCGCCGGGGGACAAGGAGTTGAGGCTGATCTCCGGATTCAACGCCAGAGCGTTGTAGAGGAAGACGTTTTTGTTGCTCACCAGCACGACGCGGGCCTTGCGCACCGGCGGCACAAAGGCAAAGGCGGCGTCGTCGGAGCGCAGCGCGTCGACCGCACCGCCCGCAAAGGCGATTTCCCGCAGCAGCGCCGTCAGCTTGCCGGAGGCCTCGAAGGGCAGCCCGAACACTTTCAAGAAGGTCTCGCTCGGCGCCAGCGACAGCGTCTGCACGCCAAGTGTTTGCTTCTCGGTGAAAATGGCCAGGTTGGCCGTGGCGTTCGCCTCGCCGTAGTTGGTCACTTCGACCATCAGATCGTAGGACGCGGAAAGGTTCATCGTGCGGCGCACCGAAAACGAGGTGATCGCCACGTTCGCCGCCGGCGTGCCGGTCGTGACCACGCGCGTATCCACGCCGTCGATTTGCGGCACGTTCAAGTCTTCGGGCCGGTCGGTGACAATCCATAAATGCTTGGTGTCGTTTTCGCCGATCTCGGCGTAGTCGAAGGCCGACAGCACATACGAAACCGCCTCGTTGAACTGCGGCCGCACGCCGTCGGCTTCCAAAGCCGCCAGGGCTTTCTTGATTTCCTTCTGGCTACCGGTAAAGGGCGTGAGCGCCTCGACAGTGGAACCGGCGCGCACGATCATCACGCGATCGGTCTCGTCCAGCGCTTCCAGCGACTCCCACGCACGGCGGCCGGCTTGGCGCAGGCGGGAAGCGTCGTCCTGCCGCGCGGCCATGCTTTCGGAAGAGTCGAATACGACGCCGACCCAGCGCCGGGTGATGTTTTCGGCCGGCGGCCGCGGGTCCACCAGCGCCAGGCAAATCAGGAGGATCAGCAGCAACTGCACGATGAGGCTGACGATCTCCTGCCACAGCGAGCGGCGCGCTCCGATAACCTTTTCCCAGATCAACGTCGAGCTGACCGCTCGTCCCCGGCGCGTCAGGCGCAGCAGGAAAATGACGATGATTGCCGCCGCCAACGCGCCGTAGAGCGCGGCAAAGGTTCCCCAACTGATGCCGTGCGCCGTCATTTGATGAAATGCCCCTGGCGAAAGACGTTGAGGATCATGTCCTCGAAGGGCAACGAGGTGCGCGCATACAGATAGTGGCAATGCAGCACGTGGCACACCGTGCGCAGTCGTTCGAGGTAGGATTCGTATTCCGCATGATATTTTTTCAGCGTGCGGTTGCTAATGGTCACCTGCAGCCGCTTGCCGGTTTCGCTGTCGGCCATGGTGACGTTGCCGCGCCATTTGGGCTCGGCCTCGTAATCGTGATGCAGGCAGACGGCCGACAAATCGAAGCCCGCCGAATAGGCGGTTTTCAAGGCGCGCTCGTAACCCTCTTCATCCCAAAAATCAGAGATGACCACCAGCAGCCCCTTGGTCTTGGTCTTGGCGACAAAAGCGCTGACCGCCTTGGCGATGTCGGTGCGCGGTGCGGGCGGCAGGTTTTCGAGGTACTCGAACATTTTCATCACGCGGCCCTTGCCGCGAATGGGTTCGAGCGGGGCCAGCAGTTCGCCGCCGAAGGGCTGAATGGCCACGGTGTCCAGGTTCGACAACGATACGTACCCGAGCGCGGCGGCGACTTTTTTCGCGTATTCGAACTTGGATGGATGCCCGTAATCCATGGAGAGGCTGGCGTCGAGCAGGAAGTAGACGTTGAGGTTTTCCTCTTCGTGGAACAGCTTGGTCACCAGCGTGCCGACGCGGGCGTACAGATTCCAATCCAGGTAGCGGGGATCGTCGCCCGGGGTGTAGTCGCGGTAGTCGGCGAACTCCATACCCCAGCCGATTTTCTTGGACCTTGTTTGTGCGCGCTGCTTGCCGGCAAAAAGCTTCTTCGACAGCACGTAGAGGTACTCCAGCTTCTTCAGGAATTCCTCGTCAAACAGTTTGCCCAAAAGCGAACTCCCCCCTGGACTTCGTTAAATGCGCCAACCCATATTTCGAACCGTGACAATCGACATACCGCCAATGGCGGATACCAGATACCGGCCCGGTTATTCTTTCTGCGAGCCGATAGAAGCCAGATATCGCTGCACGTACGCTTTCACCGAGGCCGGAATGGTCGGGTCGTTGAGCCGCTCCAACGCGTCTTTCCGATAATCGGCCAACAGCTCGTTGTACGTCGCGCGATTGTTTTCCTCGACATCTTCCAGGATCTGCATCGTGGTTTTGCCTTCGCCCAGCTTGCCCTTCAACACTTCCTTGCGGCCCGGCCCGTTCGCGTCTTCGTGTTTCACCTTGATCGCACCGCGGAACGTGCCGCCGCCGCGTCCGGCTTTCGACTTGCCTTCGGTGGGACTGATCTGCCGGCCGATATCGCCGTCGAGCTTGACGCCTTGCTGCATCTCGTCGGTCATTTTCACCATGCGCAACTCGGCGTCCTCGGGCAACTGCTGACCCTGGTCCGCGACCAGAATACGCTTCTTTTTGCCGCCCGGTTGTTGGCCACGGCGAGCCGCGCGCTTGGCGTTGACGTCTCGCTTGGCGTCAATCATGCGCGAGAGGTGCGCGGCGTATTGCTCCAAGAATTCGTTGAAACTCTCCTGCTGTGCGCCCTGGGTGGCGTTACGAAACGCGCCCATCGGATCGGCGTCGGGTCCGTTGGCGCCGAAGCCGGACATCAAGCCCGTCATCTTGCCCTGCTGCCGCCCCTTCGCACCTTCTTCCTTGAGCTTGTTGATGTATTCCTCAACCTCCTGGATGCGCGGGTCGCCATCGAGAGAAGACTGGTCCAATTCGTTGAAGGCCTGCTGCATCGACACGTCGATCTGCCCGTCGATATCGCCGAGGGCGCGCGCGTCGGAAAGATGCAGGTTGCCGGTTTCCCGCACGGCGGGCAGCCCGTCGATGGCGAGAATCTGCGGCGCCCGCTTGCGGCCGGCTCGGGCCAAATCCTCGCGGTAGATCGTTTCGGGCAATTGCGGTTCTTCACTCGGCCTCTGCTGGGCCAACTTGCGGGCTCGCTCGCGCAGTTCGGTCAGCCGTTGCCGCCAGTTGCCCAGTGCGCCGCGAAAACCCGATATCGCCGGCAGCATCATCGGCGTTTCCGGCAGATCGCGGAAACCATCCTCGGCCAATTCGGCGGGCACCGGCGGTTTGATCGACCCCAGGAAATCAGGCTCCTCTTTGTCGAACAGCCCGGCCAATTGAAACGCGGCCAGCGCATAGATGAGCGGCAGAAGCAGCGCGAGAGTCGCCAGCCGCTTCCAGTTGCTTGCGTGCCAGGCAGGTACGAGCGCGGGCGCGCTGGTGGCCGCGGCGTTTTCCTCGGCGTCGGCAATGGCCAGGTCCATCAGCGGCGAGCGCTGCGGACGCGCGGCGAATTCGAGCGCGTTGGTGAAGCGATCCTTGAGCCCGGCGCGGCGATCCAGCAGGCGGGCCAGGCGCGATAGCGATACGCCAAACGCGGCGTAGACGACCGCGGCCACGAGAACCGCGGCGGCGATTACGCCTATCGAGACAACCAATGCGCTACGTGAGATGACGGCCAGAGAATACAGGAACGTCGCCGCGACCGCGGCCAAGCCGCCGGCGGGCAAGCAGTAGGACATAGCACGCCCGAGGCGAAAGACTAATTCCCTGGTCCGGGCCTTGGCCACGAGGTGAAGGGTTTGTCGCAGACTCATCTAGTACATTCATCCAATCGTTCGACCCAGCCAGGGACGACCTGTAACGGCGTAGTTTTCCGCAAATTTTCATTTCTTGCAACCGGGAAAGTGTTTTCTCGGTCGGCGCTTCCAGCGCGGCGATTTTCCACCTTTGAAGATAAGGTTGCCATTGGGAAAAGGAAAGTGTGCGATTTCGTCACATCTTTCGACAGACGCCGGTTTCCGAACTATGTTGTATCGCCTTTCGGTTGGTGACAAAGTATGGAACGTCAAACAAACGGGGGAACAAGGATGAGAATCCGGCTGCTGCTGCCTGCAATGTTATTCTTTTGGCTGCTACCCGCGGTGTTCGCCGCGCCGGAACCCACGCCGCCGCCGGGACCTCCCTATCCCATCGAAGCCTATCTCGATATCAAGCAGGCCTACGACGCCGATTTCACCGCCGACGGCCAAACCGTCGTGTACCGCACCAATGTTTCGGGGACGAGCCAGGCGTGGAAGATCTCCGTCACCGGCGGCGCGCCTGTGCAATTGACCGACTACGAAGACGCCGTGGATTACGTCGTCGCGTCACCCACCGACTCCAACCTGCTGCTCTTTGCCAAAGCGGCCGGCGGCAACGAACGCCGCCAACTGTTTCTCATGGACGCCGACGGCCAAAACGTCCGCCGCTTGACCCACAACGACGAAGCCATCCACAATCTCGGCACCTGGTCGCGCGACGGCAAACTCATCGCGTACGCGTCCAACGACCGCAATTCCGCCTACTTCGATGTCTACGTGTTGGAACTGGCTACCGGGACCAGCCGCCTCGTCTGTGAAATGGAGGCGTACCTCGTCCCGGCGGCGTTCAGCCCCAGCGGCCGGCGTTTGGTCGTCTCAAAATGGGACTCCAATTACGACAACAACCTTTATCTCGTCGACTTGGAAGAGCCCGGCGAACCGGCCCTGCTGACTCCCCACACCGGGTGGGCGACCTATTCCGCGGTGCGGTGGCCGGTGGGGCGCGAATCGGCGGAAGGCTTTTTCCTCTTTTCTAATCTCGGCGGCGAATTCACCAAGCTAGGCTTTCTCAACGTCAAAAAGCGCACGCTTGTCTATCAAGACAAAGGCCCGTGGAACAACGGACATCTAACATTCTCGCGTAACGGCGTCGTGATGGCCTACACCACCAACATCAACGGTTTCTCCCACGTTGTGCTCAGCGACCTGATGCGGGAAAAAATGCTGCCGCCCCCGGTGCTGCCGCGCGGCGTGTTGTGGTCGTTTGCGCTTTCGACCAAGGGAGAATCTCTCGTCGTTACCTTCACTTCTGCAAACCATCCCGCCGACCTCTACCTTGTATACCCGGCCACGGGGCAAGTGCGGCGGTTAACCGAATCCAGCACCGCCGGTATTCCGGTCGAGAGTTTCATCGAACCGAAAACGGCGTCGGTCCCCACGCGGGACGGCAAGCGTTTTCCGGCTTTCGTATACCTTCCCAAGGACCAGCCGCCCGGCCGAAAAGCTCCTTGCGTGATGATGCTGCACGGCGGACCCGAAGGTCAGGCACGGCCCAGTTTCTCCTATATTACTCAATACTTCTTGAACCAGGGTTTCGCTGTTGTCGTGCCCAATGTGCGCGGCTCCTCGGGCTATGGCAAAACCTTCGCCCACCTGGACGACAAGGAAAAACGGCTCGACAGCGTGGCCGATATGGCCGACCTGGTTACGTTTCTGGAAAAGGAAATCCCGGAAATCGACAGCCGTCGCGTCGCGCTCTACGGCGGCTCCTACGGCGGGTACATGGTGCTGGCGGGTCTCACCGAATACCCCGACCTGTTTGCCGCCGGCGTGTGCGTGGTGGGCATCGCCAATTTCGAAACCTTCCTCGAAAAAACCGGGGCCTGGCGACGCAAGATCCGTGAGGCGGAGTACGGCAGTCTCGATAACCGCGAACTGCTGCGACGCATCAGCCCCATCCACAAGGTGGACCTGATTCGCGCGCCGCTCATGGTCATCCACGGGAAAAACGACCCGCGCGTGCCCTTCCACGAGGCGGAACAAATCGTCGCCGCGCTCCAAAAACGCGACATGCCGGTGGAACTGCTGGCCTACGACGACGAAGGACACGGCCTGCGAAAGCTCACCAACAAACGCGACGCCTACCCGAAGATGGCTGCGTTCCTTAAAAAGCATCTGCTGAAGAAGGAAGAACCGACGCCGTGAAATACGGTCTGCTGCTGCCGGCCCTAATTTTGCTGCCGGTCGCGCTGGCGGCCGGTGGATCGGCATGGGTCGTGGCGGCCGCGCTCGCTTTTTACCTGGCGGGCGTCGGCATACTCGCGTTGGACTGCCGGCATGATTGGCGCATCTCCGGTGCGGCGCTTTCCATCGGACCGGCCGCGCTGGCGGTGACAATGCTGCTGCTGGGTCCCGGCACGATCTTTCCGGGGCTGTTCGCCGCGTTGTTTTTCCTCGGCGGCGTCGCGGCGGGAACGGTTTGCGTGCTCGCCATGCGACAGCGGCCGCGTTGGTTCGTCGTGCCGCTTTTGTTGATCGTCGCACTGGGTTCGGGCGAACTCGCGCAGCCCTCGCCCTGGTGGGACGCCCGGCATGAGGGCTTGATCCCGTGGGCCCCCAGCCTGCGTTGGGACATCGACCGCATCACGAACTTTCTGGGCAACAAGACGAACCTCACCGCCGAGTTCATCGGCAACGAATCGGTGACGAAGGAGAAACCTTCCGGGCAAAAGCGCGTGTTTATCACCGGCTCGAGCGTGGTCATCGGCGCGGGGCTGCCCGGCGAGTCCGACGCGTTTCCCGCCGTCGCCGAAAAGACGCTGGCCGATGACGCGATTCGCTTCTACAACGCGGGCATTTACGGCGGCGACGTGGCCATCTGGGTCTACTACCGCGACATCCTCAGCCGCTTGGAGCACGATGTCGTGGTCTATTACACCGGCGCCATCGGCGACGCGGCCGGCGTCCCGGTCAAGGTGTGGCGCAAACTCGAGGCGCTGGTCGGCAACCTGCCCAGCGATGAGTCGCGCCGCCGCCTGGCCGTCGAGGCGTGTACGTCCAATCTTTGGTTGGCGCGTCTAAAGCTCGCCTGGTTCGCCACCTCCACTGGCCGCAATTGGCGGCGTCTTCGCTCCGAAGCGCTCTATGAGCCGCGCATCGAACCGGAACTCGCGGGCCTGAATGAAGCGATGACCGAACAGATGAGTTCGCTGCTCGATTCGTGGATCATCCGTACCCGCAACACGGGCGTGGAACTCGTGCTGGCCCCCGGCACCAAAGCCGATGGGAGCTTCACCGCCGTGCCTACCGCCATGCTTTTCCGCCGTGCCGCCGCGGACCACGGTCACGTTCACTTCTGGGATACGCGTCCGGTCCTCGCCGGGGGACGCTTTTTCGACGTGACACACCCCACCGTCGAGGGCCACGCCGCGCTGGGTCGAGCGCTCGCAAAGTTCCTTAAGCGCACCGTTTTGACGGACGTTTCCGGAATTTGACAGGGCGCGTCAAACCCACATAATAGGCTGGTATTACGCTCGGAGGCACGTCATGGGCAAGACCGGCTTTGTTCGCCATCCACTCTACCTCGAGCACATCATCGACGATTATCACCCCGAAAGCCCGGAACGCCTGCGGAGCATTTATGCCATGGTCGACCGGGATTTCGCCGACCGCCTGACCGCCGTCGAACCGCGGGACGCGACCTCGGAAGAACTCGGCTGGATTCACGATCAAGCGTATATCGATCTGGTCGCGAGCACCGAGGGCCGGTGCGTGCGGCTGGACCCCGACACCGGCACCAGCCCTAAAAGCTACCGCGCCGCGTTGCTGTCCACCGGCGGCCTGCTCGCCGCGGTGGATGCGATCTTCGACGGCCAAGTGGAGCACGTCTTCACCGCCACGCGCCCGCCGGGGCACCACGCCGAAGCCAACCGGTCATCCGGCTTTTGCCTGTTCAACAACGTGGCCGTGGCTACCGAATACGCCATCCGGCGACACGGCGCCAAGCGCGTGATGATTTACGATTGGGACCTGCATCACGGCAACGGCACCCAACATTCGTTTGAAGACACCGACCAAGTGCTGTACGTCTCCACGCACCAATACCCCTACTTCCCCGGTACCGGCAATTTCACGGAAATCGGTCGCGGCGCGGGGCGGCATTACACCGTCAACGTGCCGCTCTCACACGGGTTCGGTGACGGAGACTTTCTGCAAATCATGAAGCGCATTATCCAACCGCTGGCCCGCGAGTTCCAACCGGATTTCGTGGTCGTCAGCGCCGGGTACGACACCTACGAACACGATCCCCTCGGCGCTATGGCGCTGACCGTCGAAGGATACGGCGCGCTTGCCAAGCACATGCTCGACATCGCCCGCGAATGTTGCGACGGCCGCCTGCTTCTGGTTCTCGAAGGCGGTTACAACCTCGACGGCCTGACCCAAGGCGTCCGCCATACGCTCGACGCCCTCATCACCGGCGAAGCCAACGCCGCCGTGCTCAACGCCGAGCCCCTGCGGGAGGAAGCCGTCGACACCGTCATCCGGCGCGTCATAGCCGAGCACCGCACCCACTGGAAGACGTTGAGTGGTTGACCGTGCCGTGGCGTGAACTGCCGCATACCGCCGACCTGCTGCTGGAAATCACTGCCGCATCCTGGCCCGCCTTGATCACCGAGGCCATGCACGCGTTTCGCAAGCAACTGGGCGACGCCGACCGCCGGCGCCCCGCCGAGACGCGGGCCGTGGAATTGGTCGGTTTGGATCGCGAGGAGTTGCTGGTACGCTGGCTCAGCAGTCATCTCGTGTGGGCCGAACTCGACGGCGTACTTGCCATGGGCGTCGAGCTTTCGGTAGCCTCGGAGACGAAGCTGACGGCGATGGTGACGTTGCACCCGGCGGCGTCGCTGACCGGCGCGGTCAAGGCCGTGACCTATCACGATCTGCGTGTCGTGGAATCATCCGCAGGGTGGCGCGTGCGCATCCTGTTTGACCTGTGAGGGACCGATGAGCTTTCTCGAAGTCGACAACCTCACCAAACGTTTCGCGCCCGCCGGGGGCATGTTCGCGCGCGGCGGTGAGCCCGTCGCGGCGGTGGCTGGCGTGTCGCTGTCGCTGGATCGCGGCCGCAAACTGGGCGTCGTGGGCGAATCGGGTTCGGGAAAAACCACGCTGGGCCGCGTGGTCATGGGTCTGCTGCAGCCGGACGAAGGTGCGGTGCGCTTCGACGGCGCGGACGTACACCACGCCAACCCGGACCAACGCCGACGCCTGCGCCGCCACATGCAGATGATCTTTCAGGACAACGCGGGCGCTCTCGATCCGCGCTTGCGGGTGGGCGCCGCGATCGCTGAACCCCTGCGCGTACACCGCCTCGGCCGAACCGCCGCCGCGCGCCGCGATATCGTCGTGCAGTGGCTGGAAAAGGTCGGGCTCGATGCGAGTCTGCTGCGTCGCTTTCCGCACGAGCTGTCCGGTGGCCAGCGCCAACGCATCGGCATCGCCCGCGCCTTGGCCGTCGAACCGAAAATGCTGATCGCCGACGAACCGGTCGCCAGCCTCGATGTGTCGATTCAAACGCAAATCCTCGAACTCCTGGCCGACCTGGTGCGCGAAACCGGCGTCACCCTCTTTTTCATCTCCCACGACCTGCGCGTCGTGCGCGCCCTCACCGAGCGCGTGCTGGTGATGTACCGCGGCCACGCCGTCGAACTCGGCCCGACCGAATCGCTGATCCGCCGCCCGCTGCACCCCTACACGCAATCGCTGATCGCCGCGATTCCCGCCCTCCATCCGGCCGACCGCCACCTACTGGCCGGGCCTGCGGCGACCGAAAAAAACGACGCCTGGTTGCCGCCCGACGCCCCCTGGCGCGAGGCCGCTCCGGGCCACTACGTACGCGGCGTCTGAAGCCCCTCGCCCGATCGCCCCGCCGCACTTTAAAGCCATAGAAAACGGGGCCGAATCCTTGACAGCCGCGGGCGTCCCCGCTACGGTCTGAGCGTCTTTCGTGCAACACAAATGGGAAAATCCAAATAATTGGGAGGTCCGTATGACCGTCTGTCTGGTGGGCTTGGGGAAAAGCGACATCGCGCCCGAGTTACCGCACCTCACCTACCGCGACGTATTGTTCGCGGCCGTCACCGATGCGCTGGCCGATGCCGCGCTCGACCACACGGAAATTCAAGCGGCGTTGACCGCTTCGGAAGACTTGGTCGAAGGGCGCAGCATCGCCGACGAATTCACCACCGATGCCTTGGCCGCCAAACTAAAACCCAACGACCGCATTTGCGGCGACAGCCTCCTGGCCGTCCTGCATGCAGCCATGCAAATCGAGGCCGGCGTGTTCGATGTCGTGCTTGTCGGCGGCTATGAGAAATCCGCCGAGGCCCAACTGGACAGGCTCGATGCCATGGCGATGGATCCCTTCTACGACCAGCCCGTGTGCAACGTCGCCGAAGCGCTGGCCGGCATGGAATGGATGCGCTTCCGGCACGAAACCGGCCTGGACCGGCGCATCGCTGCCCTTATCGCCGCGAAAAATCACGCCGCCGGCGCGCCCTACGGCGAGCCGGTGTCAGTGGA
Organism: Candidatus Lernaella stagnicola; assembly: GCA_030765525.1. Taxonomy (NCBI): domain Bacteria; phylum Candidatus Lernaellota; class Candidatus Lernaellaia; order Candidatus Lernaellales; family Candidatus Lernaellaceae; genus Candidatus Lernaella; species Candidatus Lernaella stagnicola. The sequence continues at coordinate 75,798 of JAVCCK010000016.1, read as the reverse complement.
TCAAATCCTGGCCGGCGCGCCCATCGTTGAGGGAATTACCCGCTTTGAAAAAGCCGTCCCCGCCGACGGTGCGGTGGCGATTATTCTGGCGAGCGAAGAGAAAGCGAAGGAAATCGCGGCGCGCCATAAGACAGCGCGGCCGCTGCTTACCTTGAAGAGCTTCTCGTTCGCCGCTGAAACTTCGTGGAACGGCTCGCGGCGTTACGGCGCCTTCCCGCACCTGAAGAGCGTGGCGACGCGCGTCTATCGTGACGCGGGCATCACCGACCCCACCGGCACACTTGCTTTTGCCGAACTCGATGACCGCTACGCGCATCGCGAAGCGATGGCGGCCCTCGAATTCGGGTTAAGCGACGCGGCGCGCCTGGCCGACGACGTGGCAGGCGGACGCTTCGCCGCCGACGGCGAACTGGCGATCAACCCCTCTGGAGGGCGCTTGGGCTCCGGTGACTTGTTTACCGGCGCGGGCACGCGGGCGTTGGCCGAAACGGGCTGGCTGCTGCGGGCCGGATTCGGCGAAGAATTCGCACACGATTTCTCGGCCGGCCAAACGACCTGGCTGGCAACCCACGAAGATCGACGCGGCCGGGCGGCGCAAGCCCTCATTTCCACCTTGTTCGGACCGGCGGCAACAACCGGCGCGGCTGCAGTTGTAGCAGTCGACGATCTTTCGGCATAAGGAGGTCGGCATGACACGCAAAGTAGCTATTGTCGGCGTGGGTCAGACGACCTTCCGCTCCCGCAAACCAGAAACCAGCGAAGAAATCGCCTTCGAGGCCGCCTACCACGCGTTACAGGACGCCGGCATGACCATCGACGACGTGGACGGCGTCGTGTACGGCAGCGCCGTGGACGGATTCGACGGCATTCACATGAAGGGCGAGGCGATGATCTGCGGCGTCGGCGCCAAGGGCAAAGCCTTCTCCCGGCATTCCACCGGCGGCGCCACCGGCGTCACCGCTCCGATCGCCGCGTGGTGGCAGATCGCCTCGGGCTACAGCGACGCGGTGCTGTGCATCTGCGCCGAAAAGATGAGCCCCCCGCGGCCGCACCCGCAGCAGATCTTCCGGACGATCTTCGATGAATTTTACGAACGTCCCCTCGACATCAATCTGCTCAACGGCATCGCCTGCCAGATGAAGCGCTACATGCACGTGCACGGGATCACCCCCGAGCAAATCGCCATGGTGGCCGTGAAAAACCGACGCAACGCAATGGGTAATCCCTACGCGCAACTGCCGGGCGATTTCACCACCGAGATGGTGCTGGGCAGCCCGATGCTCGTCGACCCGATCCATCTGATGATGATGAGCCCCGCCTCCGACGGCGGCGCGGCGGCCATCTTCACCACCGAAGAGAAGGCGCGGGAACTCTCCGAGCGCCCCGTCGTCACGGTGCGCGGCGTGGGTTGGTGCATGGATTCCCCGCACTACGCCTATAAAGACACGGCCTATTCGCCCCAAACGGTGAAGTCCGGAAAAATGGCCTACGAAATGGCCGGCATCAAAAACCCGCGGGAAGAACTCGACCTGGCCGAAGTGTACGACCCGGTGGCCTACAAGGAGCTACAACACTCCGAGGCCCTGGGTTTGTGCGAGATCGGCGAAGGCGGGCGGGCTATCGAGCGCGGCGATTTTAACCGCGACGGCGTGATACCCGTCAACGCCTCGGGCGGCCTGTTGGGCGTGGGCAATCCCATCGCCGGGGCCGGCATGCAAAAAGTTATCTCGATCACTCAACAACTGCGCGGCGACGAAATCGGCTACCGGGTGCCGGGCGAACTCAAATTGGGTTTGGCCCACGCTTGGGGCGGGTTGCTGCAATTTTCCAGTGTGATGATTCTCGGCGCTGACTGACGCCGACGGGAGGATACCATGACCGAACAAAAGCAAGAACTGATTTTCCGTATCGGCCGCTTCGACCAGGAATACAAATGGAGCGCCGGCGAGGTCGGCAGCAAATTTTTCATCGCCCTGCGCGACGAAGGAAAAATCCTCGGCTCCAAAACCAAATCGGGCCGCGTACTCGTGCCGCCCCGCTCGTTTGACGAAGACCGCTTCGAACCCACCGAGGGCCTGGTGGAAGTCGGACCCGAGGGCGAGATTGTCACCTTCAGCGTGTCCTACCTTAACCCCGACGCGTCGCCGCGCGACGAACCGTGGGCGGTGGGGATCATCAAGCTCGACGGCGCCGACACCGGCATGATGCACACGATCCAGGGCGTGGCCAATCCGGCCAAGGACCTCCAGATCGGCATGCGCGTGAAAGCCATTTTCAAAGCGCCGGAAGACCGCCGCGGCGAAATTCTCGACATTTCGCACTTCGAACCGGTCTAAAAGGAACGCGATCATGGACGAGATACTGCGCATCACCGAGGATCACCGCGCGTTGGCGGCGGAGGCGTATCGCTTCGGCAAGGAGGTCCTCGGACCTTTAGCCGACAAGCACGAGGCGGAGAAGGTCATCAAGCCCGACGCATGGCAAAAGCTGGCCGAGTTCGGCGCGTTGGGCTTGAGTTTCCCCACCGAATACGGCGGCTCGGGCGTGGACCCGCTGGGCTGTACCTTGGTGGGCGAATCCTTCGGCCGCGCCGGCGCCGACGGCGGACTGATGCTGTCATGGGGCGCGCATTCCTTCTTGTTCGGCGCGACACTGGCCGAGTTTTGTTCGCCGGAACAAATGCAACGCTACCTGCCCAAGCTGGCCACCGGCGAGATCATCGGCGCCTTCGCGTTGACCGAACCCGGTGCCGGATCCGACGCCGGAGGATTGCGCGCGACCTACCGTCCGGTCGAGGGCGGCTACGTTCTCAACGGACAAAAAACGTATATCACCAACGCGCCCGAAGGCGGTCTTTACCTGATCTTCGCCACCAAAGACCCGAGCCTCAAGCAGATGGGTATCAGCGCCTTCCTGGTGGAACGCGATACCGACGGGCTGTCGATCGGACCGCCGATGGACAAGCTCTGCGTGCGGGCGTCGGGCACAGCGGAAGTCTTCCTCGAAGATTGTTTCGTGCCCGCCGAGAATTTGGTCAGCGCCGAGGGCATGGGCTTCTTCGTCGGCCTCACGGCCTTGGAGTGGGACCGCAGCCAGTTGCTTTCGCCGCTGGTCGGACTGATGGAACGGTCACTCGATCAGGCCATTGAATACGCCTTGCAACGCGAACAATTCGGGCGACCAATCGCCGAATTCCACGCCGTACAGTCGATGGTCGCCAGGCTGTCCTCGTACATTACCGGCTCGCGGTGGATGGTGCGGCGCATCGCAGCGCTCAAGGGGCAAGGCGGCATGCATGCCCTGGAGGCGGCCGCGGCGAAATGCTTCTGCGGCGGGCGCGCCACGGCGATGGCCTCGCTGGCGGTGCAGGCCTTCGGCGGCGCGGGGCTGATGGACGAAGTGAAAGTCGAGCGCGCCTTCCGTGATTCCAAACTGGCGTCGATCGGCGGCGGCACCACCGAAGTGCAGCACCTCATCATGAGCAAGCTTTTGCGCGATGATCGCGGCGCGCTCAAACCGCGGGAGATCGTGCTTCCCGACGCCGCGCCGGCGCTACTGGCTACGGTCCTCGAAGGCGCGAACAAAGGCCGGGCGTGGTTGCTCGACACGCTCGCTGCGGCCGATGAAATCGATGCCGGCGGGCGGCCGCTGGCCAAAACCGCACCTTTCGGCAAGCAACTATCCGAAGCTTACGTGTCGCTCGACGCGGTCTGCCTGATGATCGAAGCGGCGTTGGTCAACGAGGAAACCGACCTCGAACGCCTCGCCCTGGAAACGGCGATCGAACTGCGGCATGGTTGGTGGTTGCTGCACGAAATGGCGGTCGAATCCCTCGCGGGATTGCCCGACGCCGAGCATGACGCGGGCCTGACAAAGCGGTCGGAAGAAACGCGGAGTTGGTTGGCGCGTTTTCCCGCCGCGGCCCAACTGGAAGATCAATTGGCCGAGCACCTGTTTGTCGGGTATCGGTAGGGAGTTCGTGATGAGCGCACTGCAAAACCAAGTCGTTTTAATCACCGGTTGCTCCTCGGGCATCGGGCGCGCCTTGGCCGAGGAGTTTCGCCGTCAAGGCCACCGGGTGATCGCCACCGCGCGACGGCCCGAGTCGATCGACGAATTGCGCGAAGCCGGTTTCGAAACCACGCGCGTGGACGTAACCGACGAAACGTCGATCCGCGCCGCGGTGGACTTCGCGGTGGAAACGGCGGGGCGGGTGGACATCGTTGTCAATAACGCCGGTTACGGCCTGATTGCGCCGACGATTGAAATCTCCTCCGAAGACGTGCGTCACCAGTTGGAAACCAACGTCGTCGGGCCGCTGGCGTTGGCCCGCGCGGTCGCGCCGCAGATGGTCGAACGAGGCAGCGGGCGGATCGTCAACATGGGCAGCGTTTCGGGCATTCTCGTTTCGCCCTTCGCCGGGGCGTACTGTGCCTCGAAAGCGGCGCTGCATGTGTTTTCCGACGCCTTGCGCATGGAGTTGGCACCTTTTGGGATCGACGTGATCCTCGTTCAGCCGGGCGCGATTCGTTCCGGATTCGGCAGCGCCGCTGAAGGCTTCGCCAAGCGTTACGGGGGCGAAGGCTCTTGGTACGCACCGATCAAGGACGGGTTGATCAAGCGCGCGCAATCGTCGCAAAAGGACGCCATGGATACCGGCGAATTCGCGCGGGAAGTCGTGGCGGCGGTCACGGCGGAAAAAGCGCCGCCGGTGCTCCGGTTGGGCAGCGGGGCGGCGAAATTCGTCGCGATGCAGAAATGGCTGCCCACCTCGGTGCTCGACAAAGTGCTGGCGAAGATGTTCAGCCTAAACGACTTGAAACGGCCGTCCTGATCGCTGCGGTCCGCGGCCGCTTGCTTGACATGGTGGTCGGGAGGTTGTTATCTTCCTTTTGTCACCAGTTATATGTGGGATAGATTGTTCGGGGTTTTCAATTCGTGAAATGTAAAGCGACCACCAAGGCGGGGAACCCGTGCCAGGCGAATGCCGTGGCCGGAAGCGATTATTGCATCAGTCATAAGCGCCTGTTCGAGGCTGCCGAAGCCTCGGCGAACCCGAAGGCTGATGCGCCGCAGCCTGATCCGCCGGTCGCCGCAAATCCGCCGGAAACACCGAAATCCAAAGAACCTGATTACGTTCAAAGCCAAGCTCAAAAAGACAGTCAACCCAGAGTTAAGGAGGGAACGGCAGTGGATGAAAAGAAAAACGTAGGCTTTATTCCAGGGCTCGCCTTGATCCTTGCGGCTCTCGCGCTCGTGCTGATTAGTATCAACGCGGTCAAACCGACGCCGACGGTCGAAGAACTCGAAAAATCGATCGACACGCGCTTTGCGGCCGTCAATGATTCATTGCTGCAAATCGTGAAAAGCAGCGATGTCGTCAACCGCAAAGTCAACGAGGCGCTTTTCTTGCGCGACTTGGACTCGCTGCGGGAAACGCTGAACGATCTCAAAGCAACCGCCGACCCGACTTTCGCGGCCGAACTCGAAGCGGTTGCCGCGTCGCTCAATGCCTTGAAAGACAAAGTCGGATCGAAAAACGGCGACAAGCCGGCCCCGGCTAAGAAAGAGGAAAAACCGAAGGACGTTCAACCCCTGTAGCGTATCGTTCAAGACATTTTGACGGGTCGACATGTTAAGTGTCGGCCCGTTTAATTTCTACGCGCGTGAAAGTCGTGAATCGAAAGATCCTACTGTTGCAGCCCCCCGGTTTCGGGCTGGAAAAAGGCAAAGGCAAACCTTCGTTGCCCTTGGCCCTGGTGTACGTCGCGGCGCTCGTACCCGACGACATCAAGGTGGAAATCGTCGACCTGCGCCTGACCCGCCTCACCGGCGACCTGCTGCAACGCTGGCGCGATCCCGAAATCCTGGCCGTCGGTTTGACCGCCATCACCGGCCTCCAGGCTAAAACCGCCTCCGAAACCGCTGCCGTCCTGCGTAAGGCGGAAATCGGACCGATCGTGTGGGGCGGCAAACACGCCACCCTCTTCGGCGAAACCCTCGTCCGCGACGGCCTGGCCGATTACGCCATTATCGGTGACGGCGAAGACGCTTTCGCGCAACTGGCCGCCGCATTACGCGACGCTGATTCCGTCCAAAACGTGCCCGGCGTGTGGCATCGCGACGCAAGTGGCGTAAGCCGCACCGGCGAACCCGCGCCCTTCGAACTCGAACGCATCGAGCGGCTGCCCTTCACGCTGCTGAGACACGACTACCTCTATCGCAAACAAAACAAGTGGGTCGGCGTGCTCGAAACCAGCCGCGGCTGCCCCGGCCGATGCACCTACTGCTACCTCTCCACGCGAACGAAACCCTTCTGGCGCGGCGCCCCCGCCGACTGGGTTATGCGGGCCATCGACGATCTCACCCGCACCTTCCCGCGGGCCGGGCACATCGATTTCGTGGACGACAACTTTTTCGCCGACCGCGAACGCGCCCTGCAAATCGCCCGCCTGATGCCGCGCCGTCATCCCGGATTGACGTGGACCAGCAACGGCGGCCGGCTGCGCGATCTGGCGGCGATGGAAAACAGCGAACTGGCCCAGTTGGCGGCCGGCGGACTGGACCGCGTGGACATCGGCGTCGAAACGGGTTCGCCGCGCATCGCCGAAATGCTCCACAAAAGCGAAGAGCCGGGGCTCGTGCACGCGCAGGTCAAACGCCTGCTGGCCGCCGGTATACGCCCGTGGATCAATTTGATGATCGGCTTTCCGGACGAAGACGAAGCCGATCGCGGGCAAACCTTGGACCTGGCCCTCGACCTGACCAAAGCCGGGGCGCTGGTCTCGCCGATCTACGCCTACACGCCCTACCCGGGCACCACGTTGGCGCAAGATTTGGCGGCGCGCGGATATGCGATCCCCACGGCGGCCGACCTCGCCGACGCCTCCTGGAACTACAGCCGCGCCCCCTGGGTGAGCCCGGAACTCGCCGCGCAACTGGGCGTGATCTACACCGCGAGCCTGTTTATCGACGACAAACTCACGACCTACCGCCCCGGCCCGCTGGCGTCCTTGCTGCTCAAAGTGTTGCGACCGCTTTCGCGCCGGAGACTGCGGCGGCGACGCTTCGGGCGACCGTGGGAGCGTCGTTTGCTGCGCTTTTTCTTCGGCGAGCACGTCTGACCGGGCCCCGACGCCCACCGGCACCGCGCCCCAAAAACGCCGCCCGCAACTTGACGCGCCGCCCGCCCCCGCCTAAAACGAAAAAGCCTACAGGGGGATAAATGAAAACGGTCATCGTTGGGGCGGGCGCCTTGGGTAGCCTGTTCGCCTACTTACTGCATCGCGCCGGCGCCGAGGTGTCGCTTGTCGAGAAAAATTCGGCCATCGTCAAAGCGGTGCAATCGGCGGGTCTGCATGTAGAAGGCATCAGCGGGGTGGAGATCGTCCCGGTACCCATCGCCGCCGTATCCAACGGCAAATCACACCCGGAACTGGTCCTCTCGTTGGTCAAAAGCCACGACGCCCCCGCCGCAGCCGAAGCCATCCGCCCGATTCTCGGACCGCGCACCGTCGTCGTCTCGCTGCAAAACGGCATCGGCAACGAAACCACGCTGGCCGACGCCTTGGGTTGCGAGCGTATCGTGGCCGGTACGACGAGTATCGGCGCCGCGTTGCTGGCCCCCGGTCATGTGCTGCACACCAGTTGGGGCGACACTACGCTTGCCGCCAAAGACCCTAACCGCCGCGATCGCGCCGAAATGGTCGCGTCGTTCTTCAGCCGCCACGGCATCAAGACCTCGGTGGCCGACAATCTGGATTCTCTGCTGTGGGGCCGGGTGCTGATCAAGATCGGCGTCGGCGCTATCACCGCGCTCACCCGCATCCGGAACGGCAAGGTGCTGGAAATCGAGTCCGCGTGGGAGTTGTCCAAATCGGCGGTCCGCGAGGCCGAGGCGATTGTCCGGCAGGCGGGCATCGATCTGCCCTACTACAACCCGGTGAGCCAGGTTGAAAAGCTTCTTTCGCGCACGGCCGACAACTTATCCTCGATGCAGCAGGACATCTACAAGGGGCGGCGTTCGGAGGTCGAGGCGATCAACGGCGCCGTTGTGCGGTTGGCCGAAACCCTGGGCATGCAGGCGCCGGTTAACCTGGCGTTGTTGCGCTTGGTGGAAACCTTGGAGGCCGCCAAGTAGTCAGATCACCTCGATCTTCTCGGGTTCCGGCGGCTTCTTTTCTTCCTGGCTCTGGTCCGCATCGCAATACGGACACTTGCCGTCCGGCGGCCCTTGGGGTGTCGGACTCGCCTGCTGCGGCACGAATTGCACGTTACCCATCGACTTGAGTTCGTTGAGCATCTCGGTCTGCGTGCGCTCGACGCTCACGCCGAAACCGCTCGGGATTTTCACCAGACGCTTGCTCCGGCAATGCTTGCAGCGCTTGCGGCGGCGAAACAGGCGCGGGCGCTCGAACATCTTTTCCATGAAACTGCTGACCTGCCCGCAGTCTTCGCAACGATACTCGTAGATCGGCATCGCGTACCTCCGCTTGCTACTGTGCGCACGGCGGCACCGTCCGTCAAACCCTCCCGGCTTGCTCCCGGCGGGCAGAAGCGCGAAAGTCGGCCGGTATGATTCACGATGAAGGACTTGCTCATGACTGTCCCGTCGATTCCCAAGCGCGTTCAGGAATTCCTCGACTTACTCGGCCCCCTGCTGGCCTTAATCAACCAGAGCGCCTCGCGCGTGGATTTCATGGAACGCGTTTCCAAAGTCCTGGTGGACACCCTTTCATGCGACGTCGTCGAATTGCGGGTGTTGGAGCAAAACAAGTTCCTGCAAACCGTGACCGAAGCCAACGCAACCCCCCACTTCCATGCCGCGGTCGCCCCGTGCGCCACCGGCCCGAACGGACACCCGCTGCCCGCCCTGGCCGATGACAGCACGCTGGAAACCACCCTGGCCGAAATCTTTTCCGGCAAGCGGGCGGGCGGCATTATGAACCTGCCGGACAAGCCGCCCGGCACACGCTTGGTGCTGCCGTTGCGCGCCGGTGATCGTTCCCTCGGCCTGCTGTGCCTGGCCGACAAGCAACCGGATTTCTTCACCTCGGTCGACGCCGTGGAATTCACCGCCTTGGCCCAAGTGCTCGCCAGCGCTTTGGCCCACCAGCGAACCGTTGCCGCCCTGCGCGAGCGCGTGAAGGAATTGACCGGCCTCTATGAGATCATGAATGTCGTGAACAAAACCGGCACCTCCCTTGCCGACGCGCTGAAACAAATTCCCGACCACGTGGCCGCGGCGTGGCGGTATCCGGAAATCGCCTCGTGCCGCCTGGTGGTCGACGACGTGGAATACCGCTCCTCTTCCTTCGCCGAACCCGCGTACGTGATGCGGGAGCCGATCATCTTGAACAACCGCGCGCGCGGCAGTCTCGAAGTGATGTATTCCGAAGCGCGGCCCCAGCGCGACGAAGGCCCCTTCCTAAGCGAGGAACGCCATTTGATCGGCGCGATCGTCGGTCAAATCGCGGTGATCTTGAAAAACAAGGAACGCGAGCAAGAACGCGCCGACATGGAAGCGCAATTGCATCGGGCCGACCGCTTGGCCACGATCGGCCAACTGGCCGCGGGTATGGCGCACGAGATCAACGAGCCGCTGGCGAGCATCTTGGGCTTCGCCCAACTGGCGCTGAAAGACGAAGCGCTCGGCGACCAAACACGCCGCGATGTGGCGCGCATTCGCGACGCCGCTTTGCACTCGCGGGAAGTGGTCAAGAAGCTGTTGTTTTTCGGGCGACAACTGCCGCCGCAGAAAACCGCCGTGGATATCCCGCACATCGTCGCCGACGTCCTGGGAATTCTGCAGCACCGCTTCGAAAAGGCCGGCGTTGTCGTGCAACAAAACTTCGACCCCGACGTGCCGGAACTGGTCGCCGACCCCGGTCAGTTAACCCAGGTGATGATGAACCTACTGGTCAACGCCCTGCAGGCGATGCCCGAGGGCGGCACCGTGCGCCTCGGCCTCGAGCCAAAAGGCGACCACCTTTGCCTCACCGTCGCCGACAACGGCTTGGGGATGGACGAAGCCGTGCGATCCCAAGCGTTCCTGCCCTTTTTCACCACCAAGAACATCGACCAAGGCACCGGCCTGGGCCTCGCGGTGGTACACGGCATCATCCAAGCTCATGGCGGAACCATCGACGTGGAAAGTCGGCCCGGGCAGGGCACCCGTTTTGTCATGATGCTGCCGCTAATCAACGGCTACGACCAACCGGGAGAAGAACGTGATCAGTAAATTGCCGATCCCCAAACCCCTCGTGCTTGTCGTGGACGACTCTCCCGCAACGCTCGAAGTTTTGCAGCGCAATCTCACGGCCGTCGGCTGCCGCGTTCTGACCGCCGATGGGGTGCCCGGCGCGCTGGAGATCCTACGTGACTCGGACGTGGATCTGGTCATCACGGATTTGAAAATGCCGGGGCAAAGCGGCATGGACCTAGTTCGCCATGTCCGCGAAAACCACGGGAACACGGAAGTCATGATCATCACCGGCTATCCGTCGATTTCCGGCGCGGTCGAGGCCGTCAAGGAGGGCGCGGAAAACTACCTGCCCAAACCCTTTACCGACGACGAACTTATCGCCGCCGTTTGCGACTCGTTGGCCAAACTCGAAAAACGTCGCGAACAAGAAGCTGCCCCGCCGCCAATCGACACCGGCGGCTTGATCGGACAGTCGCCGGCCATGCAGCGGGTTTTCGCCACCATCGCCAAAAGCGCCCGGGCCAACGCCACAGTGCTCATCTCCGGCGAAAGCGGCACGGGCAAGGAACTGGTGGCCCGGGCGATTCACTACAACAGCCAACGCTCGACCGGAGCCTTCGTGCCGATCAACTGCGCCGGCATACCGGAAAACCTTTTGGAGAGCGAACTGTTCGGCCACGTGCGCGGCGCGTTCACCGGAGCGCTGCAAAGCCGCGCCGGATTTTTTCAGGTGGCCGACGGAGGCACGCTTTTCCTGGACGAAATCGGCGATTTGACCCCGGTGATCCAGATCAAGCTGCTGCGGGTGCTGCAAGATAAAAAGGTCGTGCTGGTCGGCGACACCAAGGAACGGCAGATCGACGTGCGTATTCTCGCCGCGACCAACAAGGACCTCCCGGCGCTGGTGGCCAAGGGCGTGTTTCGTGAAGACCTGTATTTTCGCCTCAACGTGATCACCATCGCCGTGCCGCCGCTGCGGGAGCGGGACAAGGATCTGCTTTTGCTGCTCGACTATTTCGCCGCGAAATACGCCAAGGAAATGGGTTGCCCGAAACCCCGCTTCACCAAGCGCGCCATTGGCGCACTGAGTCAGTACTATTGGCCGGGTAATGTCCGCGAGCTGGAAAACGCCGTCCAACGCGTGGTGGTGATGAGCGGGCCGGAGATCGACGCGCCGGATCTGCCGGTTGAGATGCGGCATTCCGCGGCCCGCGAATCCGGACTTAGTCGCACGCTGGCCGAAGTCGAAGCCGATCACATCCGCCGCGTTCTGCAACACCTGGAGGGCAACAAGACCCACGCCGCCGAAGTATTGGGGATCGACCGCAAAACCCTGCGCGAAAAAATCAAACGCTTCGGCCTCGATAGCTGAGTCGCCACGCCTCTCACGGTCTCCATCTTTAGGTGGGGCGTTACTCCCCGCCGGGGTGTTTCTCCCCGCTTATGCAGCCGCGACGCCCTCGTGCGAAATCCGTGAAAAAAGAATTTTCTCCTATTAATTCATAACGATACGAAGCTGAAAACGCCCCCTTTCGAATCCGGCATCGCTTTTGCTCTACCCCGCACCGGAATACACAGTCCCACGGAAACAAAAGGAGCGTGCCATGGCATTTTCGACAACCGAGTCCCCGACGGCAGGCCGTTCGAAACGGAAAGCCGCCGTGAAAGTGGTTCCCGAACCGCCCGAGAAAAACTGCGAACTCGGCATTTGCGCGACCTGCATGCATCTGGATGGCTGCATGTACCGCAAAGACCACCGGAATCCGATTTGGACCTGTGAAGAATTCGAAACGGCGGCCACCGAAGCCGTACCGCAAAACGTTACGAAATTGAACCCCCCAACTGGGCGTGATACGCAGTTTCAGGGGTTGTGCGCCACGTGCGCCAACCGCGACGACTGCACGTTGTCTCACGCCCGAGGTGGGGTTTGGCGTTGCGAGGAATATTGCTGAGCAAATCAGCGAAACATGCCAAGAACACCGTGATTATACTTGTCACATACAAGGAAAAATGATTGAGTTCCCGGCTGGAGAATCGACCTCTCAACCCGAATCGCGTGAAAGGAACGAGGCGATGAGCAAACAACACAGCGTCTATGAGAACGTGCAGCGACAGTTCGATAAGGCGGCGGATTTGATGGGTTTGAATCCCGAAATCCGTAAGATTCTGGCTAAGACCACCAACGAGATTATCGTCAATTTCCCGGTCAAAATGGACGACGGCCGTGTCGAAATGTTCACCGGTTATCGCGTCCAACACAATAACGTGTTGGGGCCGTTCAAGGGCGGGCTGCGCTATCACCCCGCGGTAAGTATCGACGAAGTCCGCGCCCTAGCCACCTGGATGACTTGGAAATGCGCCATCGCCGGGATCCCCCTCGGCGGCGCCAAAGGCGGCGTGCAGTTCGATCCCCAAGCGTATTCGCTGAACGAACTCGAACATATCACCCGCCGCTTTACCTTCTCACTCGGCAACACGATCGGGCCGGATTACGATATCCCCGCGCCCGACGTGAATACCAACGCCCAGATCATGGCGTGGATCCTCGATACCTACCTGATGACCGTCCCGCCGCTCGAACGCGCCCGGTCGACACACGTGGTGACCGGCAAACCCGTCGAAGCCGGCGGCAGCGTCGGCCGCGAAAAGGCCACCGCGCAAGGCATCGTGTACTGCATCGAGCATTGGGCGGAAGATTGCGACTTCGACCTGAGCCAAGCCACCTACTTCGTGCAGGGCTTCGGCAACGTCGGCTCATGGACCGCCCGCTTGATGCAACCCAAGGGCACTAAACTGCTGGCCGTCGAGGACGCCACCGGCGCGATTCGCTGCGCCGACGGCCTCGATGCGGAAAAACTGGCCGCCTACGTGGCCGAAGCCGGCGGCGTCGTGAATTTCCCGGGCGGCGATGCCATCGATCACGAAACCTTCCTGAAAACCAAGGCCGACATTTTCGTGCCCGCCGCGCTGGAAAGCCAAATCACTGCCGACACCGCACCGTGGCTGGATGTCAAACTCGTGGCCGAGGGCGCTAACGGCCCCTCAACCCCCGAGGGTAACGACTACCTGGTCGAGCACGGCGTGGATATCATTCCCGATATCCTCTGCAACTCCGGCGGCGTGATCGTCAGCTACTTCGAGTGGCTGCAAAACAAGCGCGCCGAAAGTTGGGACCTGCCCAAGGTCGACTCCAAGCTGCATAAAATCATCTCCGCAGCCTACGAGCGCGTTAAAACCGCTGCCGCTCAATGCGGTGGCTGCGATTGGCGCACCGCCGCCTACATCGTCGCCTTCAACCGGCTGCAGGAAGTTTACAAAGACCGCGGCCTCTTCCCCTGAGCCTTCGAGTCCGAGCAAAAACGGCCCCTCCGGGGGCCGTTTTTTTGTGGGCGTTTCGATGCACCGGATCCGGCACAAAAAAAGGCGACCCAAAGGTCGCCCGAAAAAGGGAGGTTGGGACAATTCGTTGCTTTGCTCGTTCGTCGCTGTGTGGTTCCTAGTGAACTTTCACTTCGATGGACCGCGGTTTGGTCTCGGCGCGCTTGGGCAGCGCCACGTGCAACACGCCCTTATCCATCGTAGCTTCCACCTGCTCGGTGTCGATCGTGTTGGGTAACGCGAAGCTCCGAGTGAATTCGCCGTAGTACTGCTCGATACGCTTGTAGTTTTCCTGCGCGTCTTCGTTCTCGAGCTTCCGCTCACCGGAAATCGTCAGCATGTTGTTCTCGATGTTGACGTGAACGTCGCTCTCAGTCAGCCCCGGCAGCGCCACCGACACCGTATACCGGTCGTCGTCTTCATAGATGTTCACAGCCGGCGTCCAAGCACCGGCGATGCCTTCGGTCGCCGCCCGACCCGTCCAAAACGAGTCAAACAGCCGGTTCATATCATGGTGGAACTGATCCCTTTCGCGGATGGGTCTCCATCGTACTAGCGTCATGACAACTTCTCCTTTCGTTTCTTTCGCCTAACCTTATTTCATGCTTTTTTTAATGGGGTCGCTGGTTGTAATCTCAAAGTTGCCGGCGATTGCCGTCGTCCGCGACCCGCTTTTATTTCTGCCCATAAAATAAACAGCCCCGCGCGGCTGTCAAGACTTCGGTTGACTATTTTTTCAAAAAATTATAACTTTGACAACGTTAGCAAAGTTGGAGGGCACGATGAGCGAAGAACACCCCCGCGCCACGCTCGTACGCGACGACGACCAGAACAGGGTCGACCAAACCGTGCGCTGGCTCCACGAGCAAAAAGACGCCATGGAAGCCGAACTGACCATGCGCGCCAAAATCATCGGCGACTACCTGATTCGCGAGTTCTTCGACGACAATATCGCCGAAGTCTCCTCGCAGAACCCGACGAAAAACGTGTCCTTCAAAAACCTCTGCGAACGCGAAGACTTGCCCTTCTCCGAAGCCGCCCTGCGCCGCTTCATCCATGTCGCCGTCAACTTCCGCGTCCTGCCCTCGAAAACGGCCCGCGAACTGCCGCCCTCGCACCACAGCGTGCTCTACCAGGTCGCCAACCCCGACGAACGCTGCCGCATCGGCGGCGAAGTCGTGGAAAATTCCATCTCCGTGCGCGAATTGCGCAAGATGGTCAAAGGAAAAGGCCGGCGCCGGCCTGGAGGCGGCCGCAAACCCACGTCCGACTTTTACAAAGAGTGGAAACTACTAGTTGCCGCTATGGAAAAACTGGAACAAGACGCCGCCGAAGGCGGATTCCTCGAACCCGAACGCCGAAATGAGGTCTTTCAAGAAAGCCGCCGGGTGCGCGACAAACTCAACCGCCTCATGGACAGGCTGATGGATCTGCCGCGCCAAGATGAGGATGACTCTTGACGGCGATACAGTTGGAACTTATTATTTATGTGAAATAACGTCAAGGAGCGGAGTGCGCCATGGCTCAATCCGATAAACTGACCGTCAAATCCCGCGAGGCCGTCCAGGCCGCCGAAACCGCTGCGCGGCAGTTCGGCAACCAGGAAATCACCTCCGCACACCTGCTGCTCGCCCTCGTGCGGCAGGAAGGCGGCATGGTGCCCGCGATCTTGGAAAAACTCGGCGTGAGCCCCGACGCCGTGGCCGCCGACGCCGAGCGCCACGTCGACCGCCTGCCCAAAGTCCAGGGTGCCGAAGCCTACGTCGGCCGCGAACTCAAGGTGGTCTTCGACGCCGCCCAGCGCCTCGCCGACCAAATGAAAGATGACTACCTGTCCACCGAGCACTTCCTGCTGGCCATGGCCGGCGGCGCGGGACGGGAAGCGCGCCCGGTTTTCGAACGCCACAACATCAACACCGATGCCCTGCTGGCCGCCCTGGCGCAGGTGCGCGGCACGCAGCGCGTCACCGACGACAACCCCGAAGACAAAGCGCAGGCGCTGGACCGCTACTGCCTCGACCTGACCGCTCAGGCCCGCCAAGGCAAGCTCGACCCGGTGATCGGTCGCGACGAGGAAATCCGCCGCTCGATCCAAGTCCTCTCGCGCCGCACGAAAAACAACCCGGTGCTCATCGGCGAACCCGGCGTCGGCAAAACGGCCATCGTCGAGGGCATCGCGCAACGCATCCACGCCGGCGACGTGCCCGAAAGCCTCAAAGACAAGCGCGTGCTCTCCCTGGACCTGGGCGCGCTGGTGGCCGGGGCGAAATACCGCGGCGAGTTCGAGGATCGCCTCAAGGCCGTGCTGAAGGAAATCACCGCCGCCGAGGGCCGCGTCATTCTCTTTATCGACGAACTGCACACGCTGGTCGGGGCCGGGGCCGCCGAAGGGGCGCAGGACGCGGCCAACATGCTCAAGCCCGCCCTGGCCCGCGGGCAACTGCGCTGCATCGGCGCCACGACGCTGGACGAATACCGCAAGCACATCGAGAAAGACAAAGCGCTCGAGCGCCGCTTCCAGCAGGTCTACATCGCCGAGCCGAGCGTCGAAGACACCATGGCCATCCTGCGCGGCATCAAGCAAAAATACGAAGTGCACCACGGCATCCGCATCCAAGACGCCGCGCTGGTCGCCGCCGCCCGCCTGTCGGATCGCTACATCACCGACCGCTTCCTGCCCGACAAGGCCATCGACCTGGTCGACGAAGCCGCCAGCCGCCTTAAGATGGAAATCGAAAGCAAACCCACGCCCCTGGACGACGCCGAGCGACGCCGCATCCGTCTGGAGGTCGAACGCCAGGCGCTGACTATGGAGAACGGCGGCGGGGAAAGCCGCATCGCCGAAATCGACGAAGAGCTCGCCGCGCTTAACCAAACCATCGAGGAAATCACCGCCAAGTGGCAGCGCCAGCGCGACCTGGTGGCCCAGTTGCGCAACGTCGGCGAGGAAATCGACCGCCTCAAAACCGAGCAGGAAAACGCCCAGCGCCGGGGCGACCTGCAGCGCGCCGCGGAAATCGAATATGACGCCCTGCCGCGCCTCAACAAGCAAATCGCCTCGCTGGAGGAAGAACTCAAAAGCGAGCAGCAGCACGGCTCGTTCGTGCGCGAGGAAGTCACCGACGAAGACATCGCCTTCATCGTGGCCAAGTGGACCGGCATCCCCGTCAGCAAAATGCTCGAGTCCGAAAGCGACCGCCTGCTGCACATCGAAGACCGCATCCACGAACGCCTCGTCGGCCAGGACGAAGCCGTCAGCCGCGTGGCCAAGGCCATCCGCATGTCCCGCGCGGGCATCGCCGACCCCAACCGGCCCATCGCCTCCTTCCTCTTCCTGGGCCCGACGGGCGTGGGCAAAACCGAACTGGCCCGCTCCCTCGCCGCGTTTCTCTTCGACGACGAACGCGCCATGGTGCGCCTGGACATGAGCGAGTACATGGAAAAGCACACCGTCAGCCGCCTGATCGGCGCGCCCCCGGGATACGTCGGCTACGACGAGGGCGGCCAACTCACCGAGGCCGTGCGGCGCCGCCCCTACAGCGTGGTGCTGCTCGACGAAATCGAAAAGGCGCACGCCGACGTCTTCAACGTGCTGCTGCAGGTGCTCGACGACGGCCGCCTGACCGACGGGCACGGCCGCACCGTCGATTTCCGCAACACGATCCTGATCATGACCTCCAACGTCGGCAGCCAGTACATGCTGGAACTGGACGACCGCGCCGAAATTGAAAAGCTCGCCCAGGAGGCGCTGCGGCAAACCTTCCGGCCCGAATTCCTCAACCGCGTCGACGCCGTGCTGATCTTCGACCGCCTGAGCAAGCAAGACATCCGCGGCATTGTCGATATCCAACTGCGCCGCGTCCGCGGCCGCCTGGCCGACCGCGCCATCGACCTGGACCTGACCGACGCCGCCAAAGACGAGTTGGCCGAACTGGGCTTCCAACCGGCCTACGGCGCGCGCCCGCTCAAACGAGCCATCCAGGAAAAGGTGCTCGAACCGCTCTCGGAACAAATCATCGCCGGCGAAATCAAAACCGACGCCCATGTCACCGTCGACTACGACGGCAAAGCGTTCCGGTTCACCACAACATTTACGGAGTGAGTTCGGCCAAATACTAGGCGCTTGGAGTCACGGTCCACCGGTCGGCTTCGCCCTCGCTTTCGAAGCACACCAACACCCCCAGCGATTCCAAGGTCGACAGGTGCGTCTCCACCGCGGCGCGACGCGCCCGCTTGAACACGCCCGCCACCTCAGCGGCACTCCACGTGCCGGGACGCCCGGCGAGCAAGTCGCGGATGGCGCGTAGTTGGCCGGGCACGGCCTTCGGCCAGGGCATGGGGCCCTCGGGCGAGACAACCTTCGCCTCGGTGGCCACGTCCATTTCGACCTGCGTTTCGCGGTGCTTGCCTTCCGGGTCTTGGAACTCGGGGCGCAGCCAGCGAATGATTCCCTGCTGCTCTTCGGCGGCGCGTTGGTGGTTGAGCGCCACGAGGCGTTCGAGGATTTCCTCGTCGGGCAGGTCGACGGGCCAGCCGTAGGCGTCGGCGACGGCGGCGTCGAGTTCGTCGTGGATTTGCTTGAGGATGCCGATCAGCGCCCGCTCGTGGAACGCCCGTTCTTTTTCGGTCAGCGGCTTGCTCTCGCTCGCGGCCCTCACCCTGGCCTCCGGCCGTCCCTCTCCCATAGGGCGAGGGATGTTTTCCTCCCCTCCCCCCGTGGGAGAGGGGCTGGGGGCGAGGGCTCTTCCGGTCGTGAGCGCTTCTTGCCCCCCTCTCCCCATGGGAGAGGGGCCGGGGGTGAGGGCTTCCCCTACCAACACCAACGCACCGGCCAAGTCGTTTTCCACTTGTTCTGCCGTCAATCGCAAAACCCGCCAGCCCAAGCTTTCGAGGAACTCCTGTCGAACGAGATCCGCCTCCCGCTGTTGCTCGTGAATGGGTCCGTCAACTTCCACGATTAGGCTTTTCTCGTGACAGAGGAAATTCACAATGAACGGATCAACAGGGGCTTGCCGCCTGAATTTGCAGCCCATCTGTTTTCGGTTTCGTAAAGCCTGCCAAAGAATCGTTTCCGATTGCGTTTGGCGTTTTCGTAAAACCCGTGCTGCTTCGATTAGTATCTGAGAGGAAAACCGTTTTTCTTCGTCTCCTGCTGTCGCGGCCCTCACCCTGGCCTCCGGCCGTCCCTCTCCCATAGGGCGAGGGATGTTTTCCTCCCCTCTCCCCGTGGGAGAGGGGCCGGGGGTGAGGGCCCGCAACCGCGCCAGCGCGTTGTACATGGCCGTAAGCGTCGCGCCCGGAAACTCGGCCTGCACGCGCTTGCGATGCGCGTCCAGCCGCTCGCCCAGTTCGCGGATACGCGCCTTCTGCTCGTCAGTGCCGTCAGGGAAGGGGAATGGGTCGAAACAAGTGTTGTTCCGGTAACGCGGCCGGTCTTCAAGGGTTGCGCCTACATTTAGAGACCAAACATGGTGATAACAACTCGACACGACTGCGAAGTAGAAGGCGTCCTCAACGGCGACACCGATAGCGCCGTGTTCGATGAGGACATCAATGTCCATAAAGATAAACGGCATGTGCTTCGAGGTCTCGGGGATCGCGATGTAGCGGCGAAGACCCTGAAGCGCTTTCCGAAGCCCCGGACGTTTCTCCCCGAACAGCCACCAGTTTACTTTAAGAGCTTTTCGACGGTTGTTGTCTCGTTCCGGTTTCACGTGGTCGAGGAGGTGCTGATATGGCTCGGGGTAGCGTTGTGCGGCCTCATCGGCCGTTAGACCGAAGAAGTCGATGACGTACAGGCCGCGATCCTTCTGGACGATGTCGCGCGCGTTGACCAGGCGCTTCAGTACCGGTGCGTTTCGTCCGCCGCAGAGCAGGTCCCGGTACTCGTCCTCGGTCAACACGAAGCCGCGCCCTGCCAGCATCATCCCGAAGGAGGAGAGCCCTTGGTTGGCCTTCAGGGTCACAGTGGAGGTCAGGTCCGCGCCTGCGGCGAGGTTGGCGTGGATGCGGTCGACTCTGCGGTACTCGATGTCCACGCGCCTAGCCTGCGGCTCCTTGAACTGTTCGCGCTCTTCATAGGCGATCCTGCCCAGTAGGGGCTTGGCCGCGAGCTGGTCTGCCCGTGTGCCCACCGTCATAGCGATCCGCACGTCCGCCCCGGCGTCCACCCACGGGTGATCCGGGATCGTCCACGCGACGGCTAGCGGGTCGTCCTTCGCGTTGAGGCGACGATCCAGCACGCCCCGGTTGAAGGTCTGGGTGACGCTGTTGGTCGTGATGAAACCGAATCGTTTCAACTTGCCCTCGCGCACCAACCCGGCGGCCTTGTCCCACCAGTACATCACGAGGTCCGAGTGCCCCATACCCGGGAAGGTCGCGCGCAGGGTCTCCACGTAACCGTCCCCGAGGGCGAAGCGCATCATCTTGTCGCCCACAAACGGCGGGTTGCTCACCACGTAATCCGCCTCGGGCCACTCGGCAGGGCGGGGGTTCACGTAATCGTACACAACCACACGGGCGGTTTCGTCGGGTACCTCCTTGCCGGTGACCGGCGAAACCTTGTGCGTTCGCATGTCCCAGACAGTGACGGGCTTGCCGTTCTCGTCCAGACGCGGCGTGATGTCGTCGTAATCCAGCACCGCGTCGCGGCACTCGATGTTCTTATAAGGCTGCAAGATGGGTTCGGCGGGCGTCTTCTCGCCAAACGTGCGCCGGTGCCACTGCAGGTAGCCGATCCACAACACCAAATCCGCAATCGCCCGCGCCCGCGGGTTGATCTCGATGCCCAAAAACTGGCCGGGGTTCACCGTCACGCCCTGCATTTCCAACAACGCCTGCGTTTCGCCCAGGTCGGTCAGTTCGCGCAGCACCTCGGCCTCGATCTCCTTGAACAAATCCAGCGTCACATAAAGGAAGTTGCCGCTGCCGCACGCCGGGTCGAGCACCCGCGTATGCACGAGCCGCTCGTGAAATTCCCGGATCACCTTCGCCGCTTTTTTCCGGTCGGCGTCCGTGAGTTCGGCCCTCACCCTGGCCTCCGGCCGTCCCTCTCCCAAAGGGCGAGGGATGTTTTCCTCCCCTCTCCCTGTGGGAGAGGGGCCGGGGGTGAGGGCCCTTTCAGGGGTGAGGGCCCTTTCAGGGGTGAGGGCCTTCTCCAAAATCTGCCGCGCTTCAGCCTGGGCGATCTCCCATTCGACGCGCAGCGGTTCGATGACCGTGGGTTTCACCAGCCGCTCGATGTACTCGCGCGGCGTGAAGTGCGCACCCAGCTTGCGGCGCTCGACCGTGTCGAGGGCGCGTTCGATCAGCGTGCCGAAGATGGCGGGTTCGACGTTGCCCCAATCGCACTCGGCAGCCTCCAAAAGCATGTGCAGTTGGATTTGGGTCATCGGCAGCGACTGCCACGTTGTAAACAGGCCGCCGTTAAAGCGCAGCAGCTTGCCCACGAAGCCGAAGGGCAGGCCGTCTCTCATCGCCTTCCAAAGCTGCTCGACCCCGCTTTGAAAGACACCAGGATTAGGAATCCAGTGCTCGCGGATGGCGTTAGTGAACAGGTTCTCGGGCAGCAGGCCGACATCTTCGCAGAACATCGTGAAGATCGCCCGCATGAGAAACTGGGCGACCAACTCGGGGTCGTGCTTGTCGGCCTCCAGCGCCCGCGCCAAGTCCGCCAGGTGCCCGGCGACCTCCCGCGTCACCCGCTGTGCGTGCCGCGCCGGGTCGAGTTCCCACGGGTCGGTGAAGATTTTGACGAAATAGTCGAAGACCTCGGGGTCGGCGAGCTGCGAAAGCTCGATGGTGCGGCGTGCGCCGTACCCGCCGTAGTCGCCGGAAAAGCCCGTCCAGACCTCGAACACGTGCCCGATGTCGCAGGTCATCAGGAATGGCGGTTTGCCCTCGGGCAGGTACGAAGCGTATTTCAGCGCCTGGCCGAACGCCCCGCGCATGGCCTTGTCCCATGTCGCTGTGCCGCGCCTGGCGGTGCCAACGGTGCTATCGCCGGACACGCTGCCCTGCTTGGCTTCGAGGGTGAAACAGCCTTTCCGGTAGAAGTCGGCGAACTGCGTGGTCGAGCGACCGTCCTCATGAGCGATTACAACCGGCTTTTCGAAACAGTAATCGGGCCGCGCCTCGGCCGAGGGGTCCGGCCGCTCCACGCCCAGCAGATCGCACAGTTCGACAAAAAACTGTTGGTACACGGCGTGCTCGGCGGCGCTGCTGGCCGCCCAGCGGTCGACAAACGCGGCGACCCGGGCCGGGTCAAAGGCGGAGGATGTCGTCATACGTCCAACTTCGTGGTGATGGGGTGCGTGTTGATCTTTCTATTCGAATTGGTTGCGCCTTGGCAAGTAGCCCTCACCCTGGGCTGCGCCTGGCGACGTCGTTGTCACCGCGACCGCTCCCGTTGGTCGCTCGGCGGGCCCGGGCAAGGTCCTGGGGTAAACCGTGACGTCCCGTTCGGGTTTTCCACGAAGACAAATCGGAAATCCGACAGTTGCTTGATCGCGGGTTAATGTGTTTAAATTCTCTTGCCTAGTCATACCGCGCAGCACAAGCGCCTTTCTCGAATCACTAGACGGAGATTCTGTCCGTGAAAAAAGCAACAGTTGCACTTGTCGTACTCTTAGCTATCGGACTGTTTGCCTCCTTTCTTCTACTCGATCTATCTAAGCCTCAAGAACCGGTTAGCCTTAACGAAGACACCCCTCTTAAGTGCGACCTCCTTGCTTCGCAAGAAAAACGTTGGGTAAACAAATGCCCGGTCGGTGAAATCAGCCGTCAGTATCTTGAAGTGGAAAAAAGACTCTGGGCGAATCCCCTGTGGAGTAATGACTGTCGCTTGGCTTACGAGGCATTCCGTTGGCGAGAGTGCGAGTGCTCACAAGGATATCTCGATTTCCTAAAAACCGACTACGCCCGTAAACACGGCCGACACATTTCCGAAACAGAACGACAAGAAATATTCCGGCGCGCCGCCCATCCGGCTTTTCAAGTTTCCACTCCGGATACGCTGCCTAATCGCATTGCCTCTTGCCTCAATGTATCAGGTCTCATTGAAAACGTAGAACTATCCGATTGCCGCGTTCAGGAAATCTACGCTGTAGAAACAAAAAACTTTCGGCAAACCGAATTCATCATGTCGAACACATATACCGGTGCAAGTCGCGCAATTCTCCTTGAACCGAAAACCGGAGTGTTTGACACATTGGTACTATGCTTGCCCGGCCACACGCAGAAACCCGAAGAGTTTCGCGATGCATACCTTGCCTCATTCGGCAAACTGGACAAAGTAGCTTTCCTGATAATCGCCTGGCGGGCCATGTGCGCCGACGATCGCGAAGAAAACGTGTCAAAGACCCTGTTCATGCATGGACACAAAATGCTCGGGTTACAGGCGTGGGAAGTCTTCCTTTGGCGACAATATTGGAAGAACAAGCAATTCAAAAAATTCGCGCTCATGGGACATTCCGGCGGAAGTGTCATCGGCTCCGTTCTCTTCTGGTTGGACCCCGAATTCTCAACCATCGTCGTAGATGAAACGGCCGGCCAATATATCGGCGGAAGCTCGTTCTATCACGACAAGGCACCCTGCCTGTGGAAGATGAAAGATGAAATCTACGACCTAGAAAAAAGCGGAAGAGATACGTTGAGAGTGCCCTACGATTACGATTCAAACGGTGATCGCCGGAAGATACTCAATGAGGTAAAGGCATTCTGGAAAGAAAAATTGCTTGACTAAGAAGGCGGCTATTCGGGACTTTGCCCGTACGATGAAATCCGCCGACAAAAAAACCGACGTACCTCGCGCAGCATTCTCTTGCCGTTTACCGGGCGGCGCTGGTAGCGTGGGGGCATGAGCACATCGCGGCGGCAATTCATTGGTCGGGAGGTCGAGGTGGAGATGGGCGGCGACCCGCCCAAACCGGCCCGCGTGCGCGACGGCAAGCGCGAGTGGATCGTCGCCGAAGTCGAGCGCGTCTGGTTCGACACCGGCCACGGCGGCATCCCCACCCGGGCCCGCACCTGGCGCACCCGCCGCCACCGCAAACGCTTCACGCTCCTGGCCGAAAACGGTGACCGCCTCGAACTCTACTTCGACTACGCCCGCGACGACCGCCCCGTCTGGCAATTGGTCACCATCGACACGGCCCGGTAGCCCTCACCCTGGGCTGCGCCCGTCCCTCTCCCATTGGGCGAGGGATGTTTTACTCCCCTCTCCTTGTGGGAGAGGGGTCGGGGGTGAGGGCTTCACTCAAAAATCTTTTCGCCGTCGGCGTCGGCGTTTATGGCGTCGGCTTCGCTGTCTCGTTTGGCGGCGCGTTCGGCTTCGATTTCCTTGAGGTATTCGTGTTGGATCAGCAGGTTCATGATTTCGTTCGTGCCGGTCCAGATGACGGTCAGCCGGGCGTCGCGCAGCATGCGTTCGATGGGGTAGATGTCGGTGTAGCCGATGCCGCCCATGATTTGCATGGCGTGGTTGATAGCGTTCCAGCAGGCGGTGGTGGCCATCTTTTTGGCTTCGGAGACCATGCGGCGCGCGTCGAGGCCGGCGTCGATCCGTTTGGCCGCGGCCCAGACGAGGGCGCGCGCGGCGTCCAGTTCGCTCACGGCGTCGGCGATGCGGAACGAGACGCCTTCGAACTTGATGATGCGTTTGCCGAAGGCTTTGCGCTTGGTGGCGTAGTGCGCGGCGATTTCCAGCGCGGCGCGACCCAGGCCGAGCGCTCCGCCGGCGCTGGTCATGCGTTCGGGGATCATCATCCGGTTGAACACGATGCCGCCGCCGTCGAGCGGGCCGATCAGGTTCGCGGCGGGCACGCGCGTATCTTTGAAGACGATGCGGCCGGTGCCGCCGCCGCGGGTGCCCATCAGGCCGTAGACGTGTTCGACCAACACGCTCTCGTCGCGCTCGACGATGAAGGCCGAGAGCGACTTGTGCGGGTGGGCGTCGGGCGCGGTTTTGGCGTAGACGAGAAAGATATCCGCCCCTTCGGCCCCGACCACGAAGCGTTTTTGGCCGTTCAAGATGAAGTCGTCGCCATCGCGCACGGCCTGCGTCGTCGCGCCGAAGAAATCGGAGCCGCCGCGCGGTTCGGTGAGCGCCTCGGCACTGCGGATCTCACCGGCGATCAGCGGCCTGAGCCATTTTTCCTTTTGCTCGTCGGAGCCGAAGGCGTGTAGGCCTTCGCCGACGATCGAGGGCATGGAGAAGTGGCAGCCCAGGCTCATGCCCAGAATGCCGATTTCCTCCAGCGCGCCGACCTCGGCCGTCCAGCCCATGCCGTGGCCGCCGTATTTCGGTTCGAAACGCAGGCCCAGCAGCCCCTCGGCGGCCAGGTCTTTGACGAACTGGTGCGGGTACTGCACTTCTTCGGCGTCCATTTGCATCAGCAGTTCCTTGGACACCTTTTCCTTGGCGAAGCGGCGGGCGCGTTCTTGGACTTCGAGTTCTTCGGGGCTCAGCAGTTCGGGAAACATGGCTCACTCCTCGTCGGGCAGGTCCCAAAGGGGCAGCCCGGTTTTCGGTTCGACGTGGCGCACGAGTTCCACGTCGTCGTAAGCGGTGATGTGAAATTCGCACACGAACACTTCGGCGTCGACCAGGTGGCCGGAGATCATCTTGACCTCGTCGCCGATGTGGTAGCAGGCGTTGATGTGCAGGTGGCCGAACAGCTCGCCGTCTTTTTGCGACAGGTTGCCCTGGAGGCTGAGCACTTCGGTCATGCCCTCGCGGGCGATGGGTTCCTTATACTGTTGCGCGGCGAGGTCGAATTCGGTGACGCGCAGCTTGGTCACCCCGCCGATCGCCCACACTTTGCCCGCGTGCACGCCGTGTTTTTTCGCCACGGCCAGCAGGTCGTCGGGCAGGCGGTCGAAGCGTTCCAGGCGCCCGACAATGTGCCTCACGGTGCCGGCTTCGCGGCTTTTCATGACTCGCCTTGCTCCTCACGCAGCGTGAAGCGCCAGATGCAGGCCGTTTCGCCGCAGTCGTCGGGCGGACATTGGATGCATTCGGTTTCGATACGCGGGTCGATGGTGCGCGCGAAGCCGCCGTATTCGACCATGCCGACGGGTTTGCAGGGAAAATCGGCCAAGCCCTTGCGCCGCCGGGCGGTCTGCACGCGGCAATCGCGCATGTGGTAGATCAGCGCGTCGCCGTCCCACGAAATTTCCTGCTCGTTGACGCAGGCGTAAAGCCGGTAGCTAACGGCCTTCTCCAGCGCCTTGAGGCCGCCGCCGGGGGCGATATCGAAGGTGCGCATGATGCGCTTGGCCTCGGCGACGGTGAATTGCCGCCACGACTCGATATCCAGTTCGATGGCGGTCTCCAAATCGTCGCGGTTTTCGCACGCCAGAAACCAGCATCCGTCGTGGGCCAACCAGTTGTGAGCGTACACGGAAAGCAGCTTGAGCAAGCCCTCACGATCCAAATGGGCGAACTTTTGTTGCAGTTTTTCTTGTGACATGAAATCTCCAATGGGGTGTAAAATCCGCCTTTGTTTGTAACCAAACCAACCCCGCAGCGCAAGCCCCGGCGGCGATATTGCCCCAATAACAAAGGCTTTTCACATTGACACCGGCCCCTTGCGGCGGTAGTGTACGCCTCGAATTTTTAGTCGACGGAGTGTGACATGCAGTTCAAACATTTGCTCGTGGTAGTCGTCTTGGCGGCTTTGGCAATTTTTCCCGCGGCTTGCGAGCCCAAAGGGCCGATGGCTCAAGTGGAAACGGCCGAGTTCGATTTCGGATCCGTGGATCAGAACGACAGCGTCTCCCACGTATTTCAGCTAAAAAACATCGGCGATCAGGAGCTGGAAATTACGCGCACGCGCAGCACCTGCGGCTGCACCGTGGCCAAGCCCAGCAAGAAGAAATTACAAGCCGGCGATGTGTCGGAAATCAAGGTGACCTTCAGCAGCGGTCGGCGGCGCGGCGCCCAAACCAAGCGGGTCACCGTGTACACGAACGATCCGAATAACGACGCCATTGTGTTGACGTTGACCGGCACCGTGCTCGAACGCTTGAGCTTCGAGCCCGCGCGCCTCCGCGTCAAAGGCGTGGCCGTGGGTGAAGAAACCGACGTGGAGACCGTGGTCACCAACGCCGGCGCCGCCCCGGTGACGGTCAAAGAGATTCGTTTCTCCGAGAAACACGCCAAAACCCTCAGCGTGGCAAAAACCGACGACGCCGCTCCGTTGACGCCCTTCACGTTGGCGCCGGGCGAGAAAAAGACCCTGCGTTTCGCGCTGAAACTTGCCGAAGGCCAGAACTTCTTTCACGGCAAAGCCGAATTTGTTTTGGACGGCGTTAAGGCGCCGGCCTATTACTACATCTCGGCGAGCATGAAGGGCGCGATCAAGACGATCAAGCAACCCAGCGGCATCGGCGGCAAGCTGAAATCCGGCAAACAAGGCGCGGACATCGTCTCGGGCATCAACAAGAAACTCCACCAGGGCGTGGTGAAGGTCAAGAAGAACGCGGCCGATAAAGCGGGCGAGTAAGAGGGTCGGGTTCGACCACCTGCTTAGGTCGTGAAATTGCTGTCGCCGCAGATCGGGCAGCGCCGGCGCAGCCGCGGCACTTCGCCCTTCCATCCGCACGACACACACTCCACGGCCACGGTGTCCACCACGTCCTGCGCGCGACTGCCGCGGCCGAGCGTGAAAGCCTTGAAGGTCGTGAACACGATACCCAACGCTATCGTGGCCATCGCCGCGTACCAAATCATGTGGGGAAGACTCATGGACTCCATAGCTGACCTCTCCTTCGGCGATATCCCGCCGATATTGTGCGAACCGCGTGCCCGGCTGTCAAACCGTCGGAGACTCGCTTGAGACCGGTCACCGCGATTGCTACCATGCGCGCCATGAGAACTCTCGCCATCATGATGATCATCGCGCTCGCTTGTTGTTTGACGGCCTGCGAAAAAACCCCCGAACAGGCGCTTGACGATTTGGGTGCCGACGACGCCGGCGTGCGCGCCAGGGCCATTGAAACGCTGGCCCGCGACGGCAAGGATTTCACGGCGCAACTGACCAGCGCGCTCTCCTCGAACAACCCGCAGGAATTGGAAGCAACCTTCGAAGTCTTACGCCGCCTGGGCGAATCGGCCATGCCGGAGATGCTGGCGAAGATCGGCTACGTGTGGCGCAGCAAAGATGTCCTGAACGGTTTCCGCGAATATTTCGAAAGCCTCGGCGACAAGGGGTACGAAGCCCTGCTCGCGGAATTTCAGCGGCTGGGCGAGGCGGTCGGCAACGAAGCGACGGCGGACGGCTCGATGGTCAAGATGGAAGGCCTCTATCACCAATTCGAATCGGTCAGCCTCGTGGCCGAAACCATGCAGAGCCGCAAGGATGTCGGGAACGTGCCGGCGCTGCTGCACAACCCCTACTCCCGCGTACGCGCGCGCGCCGCCTACGTGCTGTGCCTGAAAGGCTGGTACCCGAAAGACAAAGTCGACCACGTCATTTTTCTCAGTCACCTGGCGGCCACCCTGGAATGCTCGCAGATACCCGAGCCGGTCGACGATGCCGCGCGCTTGGCGGCCGAGGATCTCGCGCTGTTTCTCGAAACCGACAAAAAGTATCCGCCGCCGTCGAACGCGACGTATCAAATCCTCGCCGCGGCCGGCACCGAGGAAGTAGCGCGTCACGTCTACCAAGAAGCGCGCAAATCGAAAAACGAGTTTCTCGTGTTCAATCTCTTCGGCGTGCTCAAGAAAATGAATAACGAGATCGGCCATCAGTACGCTCGCAAACTACTCGCCGACCCGAAATTGGGCCGCAGCATTCGCTCCATCGATCCGCAAGCCGTGGAAGACCTCTAGAGATTTATCGCCTGGTCAGGATGAGGGCAACTGAATCAAGAACTGCGCGCCGGCGTGTTCCGCCGCGTGGTAGAGCAGGTTGCCGTCGTGTTCGCGGAAGATTTGGCGCGCCACGGCCAACCCGGCCGAAGGCCCGGTCAACGTCGGCGTAAACAGCTCGGCGGCTTCGATCTCCGTTTCCTCGCCGATGGGCGCGGCGATGAGAAACTCCACGTCCTCGCCCGCTCCCCGCGCGTGCGCGGCTACCTGCCCGCGTTCGCCGACTTCCTCCAGAGCGCTGAGCAACACCACAATCAAGGCGTAGGTAAGATTGCCGACGTTCCCGGCAATGGCCGGTAGGTTGTCCCGGATGTGTAGTTTCAACGGCGTGTGTTGGCGATCGAACGCCGGCTGCACGATTTGCGCCGCGTTTCGCAGCAGCGTGCCCGGATTGATCCGCGACGGTTTCGCCGCGGGCGAATTGAGTAAATCGTCAAGCTGCCCCGTCATCGCCAGCGCCGCGTCCAACTCGGCAATCCCCTCGTGACCGGACGTCTTCTTTCGCAGCGCGACGAGGCGGTCGTTCAACTCCGGCAGCAAGCTGGCCCCGACGCGCCCGAATTGGTAAAGCCGATCTTCTTCGTAAAACGGCCCTTCGGTTTTTTCGGCCCGCTTCTCGGGCGTCGCGCAAATCAGCCACCCGGCGCCCAACGGCGTTACGTCAGCGCGGAAAAAGACATTGCGCCCGTCGGAAGTGCGGGCCGACAGCGCCAACCCAAACGCGGCTTCGTCACTGCGGCGCGTGCGGTCGATAGCCCGCCGCAACGCGGGATCACAATAGTTCTTGTAAGGTTGGCTCCACACGTGATTGCGGGCCAGGACAAAAAAGTCCAGCCATTTGTTGTTCAACGCGACGGTGCGGCCCTTGACGTCGACGATCACCGCGGCTTGCGGCAAGGCCTCGAGCACCAGGCCGGAGTCGGGCATCCCGCCTTCGTCCACCACGCCCCGCAGTCGCGCTATCGTGCGCAGCATCGCCCAAAAAGCCACAAAAAAAGAATAGAGGAGCGTCGCGCCGCCGTAAGCGAAGAGCGCCGGACGCGGGGCGGATAAGAAGGCCAGTGGTACCGCCACGCCGATCCACAGCAAGATAAACAACACCATGATTCGCGTGGGGGTCAGCCGGGCGATGCGGCGCAATAATCTTCGCAACAGCACCTCTCGTATGGCGGGTTTAGTGAACTCCGGGTGGGATGTCCCACACCAAATCGACCTGGCCTTCGATGCCGGTCACCCGCAGGGTCACCGTGCCCGACTCAGTCACGAGCGGTTGGCCGTCCGGCCCCTTACGCGGGAAAATCACGCGGTACAGCCGGCTCCAACGGTCGTAATGCGGAAAGAAAAAATATTCCTTCTTGTGCCGAACGCGCAGCCGCTGGATCCTCGCCGCGTCGACCTTCGCCCCCTTGGCGTCGATCAACCACAAGCGCCACGAACTACCGCTTTTGCTCAAGTCGTTGTGCTGCACCTTCGGAGTGTAGAAGCTCAGTACGAACTCGACCCGGTTTTCGGCAAAGGAGATCTGCTCGGCTAGGATGCGTTGCCGCTCCTCGGGCGGTAGATCGAAAGCGCGTGACCACTCGGCGGCAAAGACGCGGCGCATCGGCAGCGACATGTACGTGGCCGATACCAAACCGTGCGTGCCGAAATTGCGGTAGACCTTGCCGGTGCGCGT
This sequence comes from Candidatus Lernaella stagnicola, assembly GCA_030765525.1. Lineage (NCBI taxonomy): Bacteria > Candidatus Lernaellota > Candidatus Lernaellaia > Candidatus Lernaellales > Candidatus Lernaellaceae > Candidatus Lernaella > Candidatus Lernaella stagnicola. Next base: position 45,669 of record JAVCCK010000016.1, on the reverse strand, counting down.
CCAGTTGTCGGCGATTTTTTCATAGCTTTCATACGAACTGCGATACGTCATGTCCGGCTTCACGCTGGTCCCCGAACACGCCGCCAACGCGCATACGAGCGCCGGCACCAACAGATAGATCGGCAAACGTCGGATCAAGTTTGTACCTCCAGCAAGTGCGATCAAGCTACCATCTGGATTTCCGCCTCGCAAGCAGCCGCTACCGGAGATGCTCCCAATGAACCGTCACTTGACGGCCTACCGAAAGTTCCGAACCGATGCCGTAAGGGCGGTGAGTCATGATGTTGCGCCGGGGGTCCAGCGGCGCCAGGCCCGGCTCGGGTTCGTGGCTGAAAAACAGCATCCGGTGACCGGACCGGCCCACCGACGTATCGGGCTCGAACTCCGCCCGGCGCCGGCCGGCGGTGGTCTCCACCGGAACCCAGCCGACCCGCGGCAGGTACACTTCCACAATCTTGTGATACACGCGGTCGTAGTGGTGCCGCGAAAACGTCCCGGTCTTCACTAGCGATCCCGCCATGTAACGCACCGGTAGGCCGAGGCTGCGGGCCATGCCGATCATCACAAAAGCGTGCTCGGTGCAACTGCCGTGACCCCATTGCAGCGTCGTGCCCGCGTCGACTTTGCGCCCGTCGAGAATGTAGGTCAGCGATTGGTGCACGTAACTCAGAATGCGCGTCATCATGAAGAAGGGACGCCGCTCATCGCCCACCGCCTCGCGCGCCGCGGCCTGCACCACCGGATCGTCCATGCCGTAAAAGGGGCCGTCGATGAGGTAGTCTTCCCGCACCTGGGCGGGGATCTCCGACAAGTCGCCCACCTCCTGCGGGTCGACCGACCAGCGGATTTTCCCGACCGACACGTAGGCGTCGTAGCGCAGCGAAAACTCCCGGCCGCGAGCCAGCGGGCCGAAATCAAACACGGCGATCTGGTAACCGTAGCGGCTGTGCAGGATCTCCACCGGCGCGGGCTGCATGCGCGACGTGTACACGCGCTGGTAGGCGTCGTCGGCCGGCAGCGGCAGGTAGACGCGCACGTTCTCGCCCCGCGGATTTCGGCGCACGGTAAAGTAACCGTCCACGCGCACCATGTACCGCTGGCTCCAGTCGACCGTGCGTTCGAACGTGGAGGCGCCGGGAAAAGGGTCGGCGGCGCGGTACCCGAGCTTCCAGAAGTCGGCAATCGCCGCCGCGGCCGTCGCCGGGAAGGCGACGCCGATCACCAAGAGTAGTAGGACCGCGCCTCGTTTCATCATTTCAAGGTGCGACAGCGCGGCGCGGCGGTCAACCGTTTCGCGTTAATCGTCGCAGCGAATTTCCTCGGGGTTCTCGACGTTGAAATCCGCCGCGTAGAACTTGTCGCGGGCCTCGAACAACAGGTAGACGGTCCCACCGGCCACCGCGATACGCGCGTCGCTCATATGCACGACGCCGGACGAATACTCCTCCGGGTTCGCCTCGCGCAAGGCTATTTCCTGGGTTTCCCATCCGCCGCTTGCGTTGGTGACGTGGAACACGCCGTCTTCATGATCTTCCGACTCCGCGGCGAACACCACGTGAACGTTACCCTCGGCGTCCAGCGCCATGTCGCCGCCGGCCAGGTAATGTCGCAGGCCGGAAACGGAGGTCGATTCCCACTCGCCCGATTCGTTGGTCACGACGTAGAACTGCTCGTCGTCCCAATTGTCCAAAAACAGCGCGTAGATGTCGCCCGCCGCCGTCATGGCCATGGTCTGCAGCCAGTTCGTTTCCGGCAGCGGCACGGCTTGCGACGTCCACTCTCCCGAGGCGTCGGTTAGGTACGTGAAATCCCCGAAGCCGCCCAGGAGAATGTGCAGGGCGCCGAGCCCGTCGATCGCCAGTTGCGTGTTCTTGTCGGCCAACACCGCCTCGCCGCCGATTTCCACGGCTTCCCGTGTCCACTCGCCGCTTTGCAGGCGCGCCACGTAGAGCGGAATCGGCTGGTTTTCACCCAGGCCGTAGACGATAACCGGCCGACCGCTCGGGTCCAGCGCAATCGGGCTTTGCCAGCCGATGTAATCCGTGTTTTCGACAACCTGGCTGCTCGGGCCGGCGGGATCGGTCGTGCCGTAATATTGATCGCACGCTGGGTAGTTGCCCTTTCGGTAGGAAACATGCAGGTAGCCGGCGTCGTCGACCACGCTGAAAAACTGCGAGTTGTCGCGGCTCAGGGTAAGCCAGGGTTCCAGCACCCAATCGCCGTCGAACAAGCCGCCAGTATACAAGGTGCGCGAGCCGCCTTCGAGGGTCTGCAGCAAAAGCATCGCCCGCACGTCCTGATGGCTGTTCGTCTGCAAGGCATACGCCCCCGCGTTCCATTCCTCCGGCGCGAAGAGAACTTCGCAATGGGCGGCGTTGTTGTCGTCATCATCGTCGTCGTCGCCGCACGCCGCGACAAAACAAGTAACCAACAAGAAAATGAAAGCGAGAAAACTGATGGTCCTGAAATTTCGCATCGTGTACCTCGGTCTGTAAAAAAAGGGGCTATTCTAATCCGCGACTGATTTTCTATAGCATACCGTCGCTGCGCGACCAATCTGTTCCCCCAAATTTGCGCCGCCGGCCTTTTTGGTTGACGCTTCGGGCGCGTCAATCATATTCTGAGGCAACCAACACTTCGTGAGGCACTATGCGAAAAGTCGGAATGGCCGCCATATTGCTACTTTGCGCCACGTCCCTGGTGTGGGCCGGCGGTGAAGGCGGCGCCGACTACGCCTATCCCTTCGCGGCGGGCGCTATTTTGCAGGAACACCTCGGCGCCAACCCCCTGGCCACCGTCACCGTCGTGGAAATCACCGGCGCGGACCTCGTGGCCCAAGGTGCTGAGACCGCCGCCGACGCCCTGGCCCTGGCCCCCGGTGCCTTTTCCTATCAGGCCGACCGCTGGCCCGGCCAAGGTGGACGCCATGTCCGCCTGCGCGGCGCGGGCCCCCGCGGGCTGGTCGTCTACGTCGACGGCGTGCCGCTCACCCACGGCTACCTGGGCGCGGTCGACCTCAACGCCATCCCCGCCGATCAAATCCGCCTGATGCGCGTCTACCCCGGCCCGGCCCCCTTCGTGTTCGGCGCTGAAAGCGGCGGCGGCGTGGTGGAGATCCTCACCCGGCAGGCCGGCGACCGCATCAAGACCCGCTTTGACGGCCGCTTCGGCGACCGGCGGCGAAAACTTTTCTCCTTCGGTATCGGTGGCGACCCGGAATGGGCGTCGTATTGGGCCTCGGCCTCCTACGACGGCGTAGCCGGTGTGCCGCTGCCGCTGGGCTTCGACCGCACGCTGAACGAAGACGGCGGACGCCTCGACGGCTCCGGTTACGCCCGGCACCACTACCGCGCCCGCTTCGGCGGACGCATCGGCGAAACGGGTGAAGTGCACGGCTCGGTGTTTATGGACCGCACCGACCGCGACGTGCCCTACGACGTGGTCAACCCGCTAAACGAAGTGCGGCGCTTCCCGGAAGACCAGCGCCTCGGCGGCGTCATCAACTGGCGGGCCGGCGGCTTCGGACCCTTTCACGCCGGCGGCGAGGCCTACATCGTCGAGTTTTTCGAGCGCCGCGAAGATTTCGCCGACCGCGACTACCTCGCGCTTCTGCGCGAACGGCGCTACCGGCACGTGCGCAGCGGCCTGGGCGTGACGCCCTTCTTCGACTTCGGCCAGGAAAGCCGCGTCACCACCCGCCTGAGTTTGCGGCAGGATGAAATCGAAGCCTTCGTGCAAGACCTCGACGCGCCCCGCGATCGCTTCACGATCCAACGCTTCGAAGCCCTGCTCGGCGACGACATCGCGCCCCTGCCGTGGCTGCAACTCAACTTCGGCGGCGGCTTCCGCTCGGTCGACCCGGTCCGCGCCACCAACTTCGAGCCCGGCGATCCGGTGACCGGCCCCTTCGCGCGGGCGGGCCTGGGCTTCGGCCCCTTCTCCGGCCTCGCCTTGCGCCTGGCCTACGCGCAGCATCCACAATTCCCGACCGTGGAAGAGTGGTTCGACGAAGACCTCGGCAACCCCGACTTGGACGCCGCGGTGATCGATAACGCCGAACTCGGTGCCACCTGGAAAACCGCCGGCAAAACGCGCGTCGATCTCGTCGGCTTCTGGCGGCAAACCCGCGACGACATCGTCGTTGTGCCCGACGAACAGCGCGACCGCTTCGCCAACGATCTGAACTGGGTGACGCTCGGCGCGACCCTCACCGCCTCCACCGCCCCGCTCAAGGGGCTGTACCTCGGCGTGCAGGGCACCTTCCAAGATTTCGACGACCCCGACGCCGACGAGAACATGCAGTTGATCTACACGCCCAACGCCTACGGCGCCTTCGACGCGCGCTATCGCTTCGGCTTCGGCCTCGGCGGCGCGTTGCAAGTGCAGGTCGTGGGCGAGCGCAGCGATTTCGAGGCCGGGCGCGACGTCACGCTCGAAGCGTATTCGCTGACCAACCTTCGCCTCTTTTACAGCTATCGGGATTGGGTGGAAGTGTACGCCCAGGGCAAGAACCTGTTCGACACGGCCTACGAAACCAAGCGCTTTTTCCCCGAACCCGGCCGCATCGTCACCGCGGGTTTGAAGCTCACCTACTAGCTACTGCACCGTCTTATTGAAGCGCAGGCTCGCCAGGCCGAACAGCGCCGCGCCCAGCGCGAAGAGCATGCCGAATTGCGGCGCCAGCACGGCCCACCCGTTTCCTTTAAGGATCACGCCGCGCACGATAACCAGGAAATAGCGCAGCGGGTTCAGGTACGTCAGGTACTGCACCGACTCAGGCATGTTGTCGATGGGAAACATGAAGCCGGAAAGCAGAATCGCCGGCAGCAGCACGAGGAACGAAACGAACAGCGCCTGCTGCTGCGTGTGCGAAATCGTCGAGATATACAGCCCCATCCCCAGCGTCGTAAACAAAAAGACAATCGACGCCAGGTAGAGCAGCGGGATCGAACCCACCAGCGGCAGGCCGAAATGCCCGGTCGCCAGCGCCAAGATCAACGTCACGTCCACCAGGCCCACCAGCGCGAACGGCAGCATCTTCCCCGCCAAGAGTTGATAGGGTTTGATCGGCGTGACCATAAGCTGCTCCATCGTGCCCACCTCGCGCTCCCGCGTGATGGCCATGCTGGTCATCATCATCGTGATCACCAGCATGATCATGCCCAGAATGCCGGGCACCATGTACCACGCCGATTTCAACTCCGGGTTGAAGCGAAAGCGCATCTCGGCCTCGACCAGCGGCACGGTGCGGCGCGCGCCGCCGCTTTTGATGATCAGTTGCTCGACGCGCCGGTCGACGAACTGCGAACTCTGCGCGACGAATATCTTGCTCAGGTACCCCACGGCGACGTTGGCCGAATTCGACTCCGCGCCGTCCAGCAGTATTTGCAGCGGCGCCGACCGGCCCGCCGCCAGATCGTCCGCGAAACCCGCCGGGATGACCAGCACGACGTCCGCCGTGCCGCGCATCAACGCGCGCTCGATGTCGGCGTCGGAACGAAGCATGCCGGTCGAGACGAAGTAGCCCGAGTTCATCACCGCCTCAATCAAGGCCCGGCTGTTGCTCGAGGCGTCTTGATCCATGATGCCGATTTCGATGTTGGTCACGTCCGTGGTCACCGCGTAGCCGAACAAAAAGGTTTGCAGCAGCGGCGCCAAAAACAAGATGGCGATCATGCGCGGGTCCTGAAAGCCCTGGATGAATTCCTTGCGGGTCATATGCAGGATGCGACGCATCGTCCTCTCCTAAAGCTTCTTCTTGAAGGCCTGCATGGCGCACGCCGATACCACGACCGCCACGATGAGCAAAAGTCCCGTCGGCGCCAGCAAGCCCCAAAGCGACGTGCCCTTGAGCATGATCGCCCGCGAAATCTGGATGAAGTAACGCGCGGGCACCGCGTAGGTGATGACCTGCACCCAGCCCGGCATCGACTTGATGGGAAACATGAATCCCGACAACAGAAAGCTCGGCAGCATCGTGACCAGAATGACGATTTGATTCGCGAGCATCTGGTTGTCCGACATCACGCTGGCCACCATGCCGATCCCCAAGCCCGTGAACGTGAAAATCAACGCCGTCAGCGAAAACGCCAAAATGCTCCCGGCGAAAGGCACGCCGAATACGAACACCCCGATGCCCGCCACCAGCGCCGTGTCGGCCATGGCGATCACCAGGTAGGGTATCGTCTTGCCGATGAGAATCTCCTGCCGCCGCACGGGCGTGGCGAAAAGGCCCTCCAGGCTGCCGTTTTCGCGCTCGCGCACTACGGTCAGGCTGGTAAGCAGTGCGGCCATCATTACGATGATCACCGCCACCAGGCCGGGCACGATACTGGTCGGCGAGTCGGCGGTGGGGTTGAACCACACCCGCACCCGCACGTCGAGAGGCGGTAGGCCTTCGGTCGAAATCCCCACTCGCGCCATCGTGTCCTTGAGCAGGTCGAGATTGTATTGCTGCACCACCGCCGCCACGTACCCGCTGCCGATGGTCGCCGTGTTGCTCTCCGACCCGTCGATGATGACCTGAATCGTCTCCGGCTCGTTTCTCTCCAAGGTCTTCGCGAAGCCCTCCGGGATCGCCAGCGCCACCTGCGCCGTCCCGTCTTCCAGCAGCCCCGGCAACTGCTCGGGGTGATGCGGCCGCGCGGTGATGACGAAGTACTCGCTGGCCGACAGCCGCCGAATCAAATTGCGGCTCGCCTTGCTCTGGTCTTGGTCGGCCACCGCCACGCGCAGGTTTTTGATGTCGAAGGTAATCGCGTAGCCGAACAGCAAAATGAGAATCGTCGGCATCACGAACGCCATCGCCAGCGTGCGCCAGTCGCGAAGAATGTGCGTCATTTCCTTGCGTGCAATGGCGGGGATGCGGCTTCTCATCGCGCCCGCCCCCCTTCGGCTTCGATGCGGGCGTCTTCGCGCTCGATCAGATGGATGAACGCGTCTTCCAACGTGGCGCGCACCGGCCGCACCTTCGCCTCCGCCAGCGCGGCTTCGGCCAGCAGCGCGCGAATTCGGCTCTCGCCCGCGTCGCCCGGCTCGGTCGATACCCGCGCGGCCAGGCCGAAAATCTGCGCGCTCTCGATGCCCGCCCGCTCGTTCAAGGCGGCCACGGCGCGTTCGGGATCGACGCCGGAAACTTCGAACATCGCCCCGGCAAGCACGTCGTCAACCAGCCGCCGCGGCGACGCCTCGGCGATTTTGCGGCCCGAATAAATCAGCACGAGTTCGTCGCAGTTTTCCGCCTCGTCCATGTAATGCGTGGTCACGAAAATCGTCGTGCCCTGGCGTTTCATCTCGTCGATCAAATCCCAGAACAAGCGGCGGTTCACCGGGTCCACGCCCGCGGTCGGCTCGTCGAGAAACACGATCCGCGGCTCGTGCATAATCGCGGCGCCCAGCGCCAGGCGCTGCCGCACGCCGCCGGGTAACTGCGCCGCGCGCCGGTCCGCCTCGTTCTCCAAGTTGGCGATGGCCAGCGCGTGCGCGATGCGCGCCTTGCGCACCCGACCGGGAATGCCGTAAATGCCGGCGTAAAAATCGAGATTCTGCCGCACCGTCAAATCGCCGTAGAGCGAAAAGCGCTGACTCATGTAGCCGATGCTTTCCTTGATCTTCTCGGTCTGCTTCCGCAGGTCGTAACCCAGCACGGTCGCCTCGCCCTCATCGGGCACGAGCAAGCCGCACAACAGGCGGATCATTGTGGTCTTGCCCGCGCCGTTGGGGCCCAGAAAACCGAACACCGTGCCCGCCTCGATCTGAATCGACACGTGGTCCACCGCCGCGAAATCGCCGAAGCGTTTGACCAGGTTTTGCGCCGCGACGACCGTCATGTCCGTTCCTCCACGGCGGCTAGAAACACGTCTTCAAAATTCGGCTGCACCGGCTGCAGATACGTCGGCTCCACGCCCGACGCCCGCAGCCAATCACGCACCTGCTCGCCCCCCGTGCCGGGCGGCACGGCGACCTTGAGAATGTCGCCGGTCGGATACACGCGCCGCACCTCGGCCCGCGCCGCCAGCGCCTGCCGCGCCTTGGGTTGGTCCTCGACGTCAACGGCGAACAAAGCGTCGGCGTATCCGGACAAAATCGCGGCCGGTTCGTCCACCGAGAGCATGCGGCCCGCGTGCATCAACGCCACCCGGTGGCAGCGTTCGGCTTCGTCCATGTACGGAGTGGAAACGACGATCGCCACGCCCTCGGCGGCGAAGGCGTAGAGGATCTGCCACAACTCGCGGCGGGAGAGGGGGTCGACGCCGTTGGTGGGTTCGTCCAGCAGCAGCAGGCGCGGCGTGTGGATCATGTTGCACGAGAGGGCGAGCTTTTTGTACATGCCGCCCGACAGCTTGCCCGCCGGCCGCTTCGCGTAGGGTTCCAGGCGCGAGAACTCGAACAGCCGCTTCATGCGCGTCTCGCGTTCGCCCGCGGGCACAAAATACATGTCGGCGAAAAAGCGCAGATTCTCGGCCACCGTCAGGTCGGGGTAGAGGCTGTATTGCTGCGGCATGTAGCCCAGCATTTCGCGCACCGATTCCGGGTCGTGCGCCACGTCGATGTCGCCCACGGTCACCGCGCCCGCGTCGGGATCCATCAAACCGACGATCATGCGCAGCGTCGTCGTCTTGCCCGCGCCGTCCGGCCCGATCAAGCCGAAAATTTCCCCTGGCGCGACGGCGAAGTCGATGCCGGCTACCGCCGCAACGTCGGCGAAGTTTTTCTTCAGGCCGGTGACCGTCAACAAACTCATTTCGTTACTCGCTCAAGAAACGGACATCCACCGGCATGCCGATTTTCAGCACGCCCGCCGGGTTGGGGATATCGACCTTGATCTTGTAAATCAAGCGCACGCGCTCGTCCCTGGTCTGCACGTTCTTCGGCGTGAACTCGGCCGTGTCGGAAACGTGGCTGACCGTGCCGAACATCGGCTTGCCGGGGTCGGAATCGTGAAACACTTCGACCTTCTCACCCAGCTTGATGAGCCCCAGCATCGGCTCGGGCACGTAGACGTTGATTTCCATCGACGTCATGTCGGCCAGCACCAGCAGGGCCGACCCCGGAAAGGCCGTCTCGCCGACTCGGGCGTGGGTGCGCAACACCGTGCCGGAGATCGGCGCCGCGATGCGCGCCATGTCGATCTGCGTCTGCACGACATCGGCGGCGGCTTGGGCTTGCTTGACCTGCGAGTTGATCGCCTGGTTCTGCGCCCGCAGCGAGTCGGCCTGGGTCGTCAGCATGTCGTACTGCATGTCGGTGGCCGAACCGGTCTCCAGCAGTTTCTTGGTGCGCTCGAGTTCTTTATTGACGCCCTTGAGATTCGCGGCGACGACCCGCTTCTGGCTGTCGGCCGCGCGAGCGCCGGCTTCGACCTGCCCCTTCTGCGCGGCGTAGGGCGTATCGTCGATCCGCACGAGCAAGTCGCCCGCCTGCACGATCTGCCCCTCGCTGACGTTGAACTCAAGAATCCGCCCGGCCACCTGGGCGCTGATCAGCACCTCGTCGGCCTCCACGGTGCCGTAGTGGCGGTCGTCGAGCTTGATGGCTTGCGCCTTCTGATACGCCCGGTATCCGAAATACCCGATGACGAGAATAATCAGAACGGCGGGGATGACACGTTTCATCTTCATTACCTCCGAATCGCTTGCCGGTCGCCCATGGCCGCGGCGTAGCGCACCTTGGCGACACGGTAATCGTACAACGCCTCCAAATGAGCCAACTGCGCTCCCGTGGCGGCGAGTTGCGCGTCGATGACATCCAAACTGGTCAACGCCCCGTAGGCGTAGCTTTCCTGGGCCATCCGCACCATTTTCCCGGCCCGTTCGACGTTGGCGCGCGTGGTCGTGATGCGCGTTCCGGCTTCGCCCAGCGCCAACACCGCCGACCGGATCTGCGTATCGATATCCGCCGCGATACGCTCACCGCTCAGGCGTGTTTGCTCCGCCCGCGCCAGGTTGGCCCCGCGGCCGCGCCAGGCTTTCAGGCCGTCGAAAAGCGGCACTTGAATGCCGACGCCGACAGTCCAGTTCGTGTCGCCCTCTTCGTCGAAGAAATACGGCTTTTGATACCCGTACGAGCCGGTGAGCATCACCGCGGGGAGCATCTCGCCCAAACGGCTTTTGGCCAGGCGCTCGTACGCTTTCGTGCCGGTCCGCACCACGTCGAATTCGGGCCGCTGCCGCTGCGCCGCCTGCCGGGCCGCCGCTTCATCCGCGAGCAGCGCGGTAGTCTCCAATGTGCCCTGAACGGCCACCGGCGCATCCTCCGGCAAGCCCAGCGCCCGCCGCAAACCCTGCTTGGTCAAGGCCACGGCATTGGCGGCTTTGGTAACCGCGGGTTCGATGTTGTCCACCTCGACCTGCGCCCGCAAAAGCTCAAAGCGCGAGGCCGCCCCCGCGTTGTGGCGGTTTTGCACGTCCGTCAAATGCGCCCGCGCCCGGGCCAGCGATTCCTCCTGCGCCTTGTGAACCTCGGTGGTGATCAGCACACCCAAAAACGCCTCGGCGGTTTTTTGCGCCACCATCAGTCGAGCGACCTCGGCTTGCTGCTCGGTCGCCTCCACCTGCAACGACGCCGCCTGGTGCCCGTAGTACACACGGCCCGAGGCAAACACGAGTTGCTCCAGCGCCACCGACGCGCTCCAGTTGTCCTCGTCGCCCATTCTGATATCGCGTTCGATTTTGATCGGTGGGATGTTCGGAATGGGGATGTCCGGCGTGAAAGACATTTGGATTTCCGGCACGTTACCGATGTACTGGTAGCCCGCCGTGCCGGTAAGCTTAGGCAGAAAATTGCCGAAGACCTCGCGCCGGCTTTCCTCAGCCACGGCGGTCTGCGCCCTCACTTCAGCCAGGTCGGGATTGTGCGCCAGGGCGTAATCGATCGCCGCGTCTAAGGTCCACGCATCAGCGCCAAGTGCGGCGCCCGGCGCCATAATAATGAACAAAATCAACACGATGAGAATCATTTGAAGTGGTGACGGGAACTTGCCGTTCATCATTCGTCCTCCTCGTGGCATGCGCGCAGCACGCCCTCTAAAACCAACACGCTCAACGTCGAGGCCACGTCCTGCAGGTTCATGCCCATCGCGGCCGCAGCTTGCGGGTTGGCCACGGCGCGGAAGATCGTCTCGATCAATCGGGCGAAACGCTTGGCGGGCAGGTTCGGGTTGACCGTCCCTTCGGCTTGGCCGCGCCGGATCAAATCGCCGACGAATTCCACGATAACATCGCGCCGCTGCTCGATCTCAGCCCAAAATTCCGGCATCAGCGTTTGCAAGTCCTCAAGGAACAGCTGGGTGACCGAGACGAAAAAGCCGTTGATAACATAGTCGAAATGCCGTTGCAGAATCTCGGGGACGGGCAAATCGGACTGAAAATTCTCCACTATGCGCCGCACGTGCGGAATGACCGTGTGAAAAAAGACCGCCCGCACCAGTTCGTCGCGATTGGGGAAATATTTGTAGAAGGTGCGTTTGCTCATCGCGATCCCGGCGCACAGTTCCTCGACCGTGATGCGCCGAAATCCGCGTTCCATGAAAATCCGCGTGGCATGGGTGATGATCCGTTGCTGGGTCTTGTTGCCCGGTGCCTGGGTAATGCCTGCCAAAAAGTGTTGCATCACAATTCCCTATGTAAACGTAATTCGTTTATCACGTTTACATTGTACTAATCGTTTTCGCCGTGTCAAGGAAGTTTTTCAACCGATTTTCAGTGCTGCAAGGCCCACGGCTATCTCAATAAGAGCGCATTATTGGTGTCCGAGGGTCACCGATTCTCGGTGATGAGACGTAGTGTTGCGGTCGTTTCGACACTGTTGGTGACGGTTTCGACACCAATTTGCGACGATTTCGACGCTAATTTACGACCGGTGACACTAAAATGATGCGCGGCAGGAAGCCGTTTCGTCCACTTCGAGGCAGGTTTCGTCCGGGAAAAACAGGTGGCCGGCCAAGGCGGATTCCCCATAAATTTGCTCGCAGCCGGTTTGACATTCGGTCTCAAAACCGACGCTCCAGCACCAACCCCACAGCTCCCCTTCGGCTTCGTAGCAGCAGGCGCAGGCGCCGGTCGGTTGTTCCGCCGGCGGGTCGTCGGCGTCGTCGTCGTCGTCGCCGTCGTCATCGTCGTCATCGCCCGCGCAAGCCGCCGCGACGGCCAGGATGGCGGCCAACATCGCCGCGATCAACCAGAGGGCTATTTGGCGATCAGTTCGACGTAGATGTAACCCCACAACGCCTCCGATTCAACGCGCAGCACGTGGTGCGGCGCATCCTTTTGGATCCAGACGGTGACGTCCTTGACCTTCTCGGCCTTGGCGTCGTCGTCCTTGCCTTCGGATTTGATCAGCTTCGGTTTGATGATCCACGTGTCGAAAGTCCCGACCTTGGTTTCGAGTTTTTTTTCACCGATGCAGCGGTACTCGGCGAGATGTTTTCGCTTGCCGTCGAACACCTTGACCGTATGCACGACGCCCGGTTTGAACTCGACGCGGCGCACGACCATCAAGGATGTCACCGGGTCGAAGTGGTCGCCCGGCGCGTCTTTGGGCCGCAGTTGCTTCGTCCCGCTTTTCTTGTAACGGGTTCGCTTGCTAACCAGCTTGTTTTGGGCGTTGTCGTAAGTGATTTCGGTATCGAGCTTGAACGCGCCTTCGCGCTGCGTGAAGAAATAACGGAAGGGCCGCAGGTCCTTGGCGCGCGCGAGGGTGTCGATGCGATCGCGCACCCGCCAAATCCAATCCAGTGCCGGCTTGCCCTTGATATCGAGCGTCACGGCGTAGCTCGGCTCACCGGCCACGGTCGTGTTCTTGACCCTGATATCCAGCGTCGCGGCGCTGATGTTGCGCCAGCCGAATTCGTAGGTGACTTTTTCGCCCGCGAAATCCACGGCCCACGCCGGCCCGGCCAAGCACAAAACGATTACCGTCAGGCACCCGAAAATCAAACGTTTCATGTTCCCCCCGTCACGGCGCTTGCTGCGCGAAGTCGCTTAGATCCCGATATCGTTTTTGCGTTTGCTCGACCCACGAGCCGCTCACGTTCATTTGCTGCGCCAGGTCCAGGTTGCGACGGTAGGCTGCCAGAGCTTTGTCGAGCAAGGGCTTGAGTTTCTCGGCCAGTTTGTCGCGGTAAGCGCGTCGTTCGTTCGCCGTCAGTTCGGCCGGGTCCGGCGCGGCCAGTACCGTGCGGTAGAACAACTCGTAACCCATGCCGATGCGAAACAGCGAAGAGACCACGACTCCCGGTTCGTAAGTTCGAATCGCGCGGGTGTAGTGCTCGCGGGCGATGACAAAGGCTTCGGCCTTTTCCCGCAATGAGCGTGACAGCATGGCCGTGTCGCCGGCCAGTTCGACTTGCTCGAAGCGGCGAAAATAAATCTCGCCCATCACGAAATAGCCTTGGCCGAACGCGGCGCGGGCATAGGCGACGCCCCGCTCGGCGTTGATCTCGTATTGGGCCAGCGCTTGCGATAGGTAATGCTCGGCGAGCACTTCGCGCTCGTTGTGAAACGCCGCGATCCCCAGACGCACGCGGGCCTCGTTGTATTCCAGCGGCGGCACGCCGAACTGCCGCAGCACGCTTTCGAATACGGCCTGCGCCTCGTCCCAGCGTTTCAAGCGGCTTAGGCAGATGCCTTTGCGCAGCCGCACTTCTTCCAGGCGCACGCCCTTTCCCGGCGGCATGCCGAAGCCTTCGTAGACCGCCAGCGCGTCGCCCCAGTTTCCCTGACGTTCGTTCACCAGCGCCAGGTTGTAGCGAGCCATGGGGGCAATGTCGCTTTGCGGATACTCGCGCAGCAATCGCTCGTAAAGGACCTGGGCGCGGGGCCACTGGGCCTGCACAAAGGCTTCCTCGCCCCGGTCGAAGAGTTCGTAGGCGTCGTAGATGTCGCCGCGCAAACCGTGGGGGTCGCCGACGATGGTGGTAGGCGGCAGCACCAAGCGAGCGCCCACCGACGTGCTGCCGCAGCCGGCGGCAAGCAGCCACACGGCGAGCACGACGAAGCACAATGCGGCCTGGTTGCGAGTTATCCGGTTCATCCGCTCACCCTCGTTTCCCACATGGTCAACGGTAGTCTAACCATTTCGGTTGCCGGGCGTAAACGCGGGGGTTCGCCGCTATCAGGTTGTCGGCACGGCCGGAAGGAACTTATTTCTTGAAAGTAAACGGGAACGTGACCTTTTTAGACGACCCCGAGGACGCCGGGAATCTCATGAACGAGACGCGTCGCACCAGGCACTGCTCCACCGCGGCATTGCTCATCGACGAACTGGCCACATGGGTGCCGGTCACGCTGCCGTCGGGATTGATGGTAAAGCCCACCTTCACCGTGCCGCTGGCTTCCGGGTTTTTCGCAAAGCAGAATTTGACCCGGCCCATGTATTTGGCAATCGTCGCCCTGATGGTCGCGGGGGTCAATTTCGTCAGCGGTTGCGGCGGTACGGGTTCGATTCCCTTGACCGGCGGCACGATACCCACGGGCTGCTTGCCGGCCGGCTGCGGAGTCGCTTGCGGCCCCGGCTGCGGTCCCACTCCCGGCTTGGGCCCGGTCGCGACCTGGATGCCCTGTCCCTCGCGGGCGATACGCGCCATCGCCTGCCGAGCTTCTTTGTTGCCCGGATTGACGATCTCGGTCACGCGGCTGAACATATATTTGGCGTTGTCGTAGTCCTTCTTGTTCAAGAAGGCGCGGCCGAATTTCATGTAGTAGTCTTCGACTTCCTGCACGCCGTCTTTCGCCACTTTGTTTTCCGGATCGATATCCAACACGAAGGTGTAAATGCCGTAGGCCGAGTCGTCCCGCGGGCTCGTGATGCGGTTGGTCTTCATGTAGGTTTCGGCCTGGGTCAACATCGCGCCGATCATTTGATCGAAAGTCGGGCCGCCCGGCTCGGGCTGAATCGTAATACCTTCCAGGTCGAAGGTATCCTGATCCACCAGCGGCGTGGGCTGCGGCTGGGGCGTGGCGGGCGGCAGAATCTTATCCTGGAACATGAAAAACGCCACGACCAACCCAATGACCACGATCGCCGCTGCCACCAGCGGGGCGACGGCCGGACCCTTTTTCTCCTCACGTTTCAGATGGGGAATCCGAACCTCGGGCTCGGCGGGCAGTTCTTCGATCGCCTCTTGGGCGGGCGCTTCGGGTTCGGCTTCCGGCAGCGGCAGTTCGGCCTGCTCGATCGGTTCGGCCGGCTCGCTTTCCAGGAAGAAGTCTTCGGCAAACACTTCTTCCACCGGTTCGGCGGTGGTTTCGATCTCCGGCAATTCGCCGGCATCCTCATCGACGAGTTCTTCGGCGACGACTTGCTCGGCAAGGGCTTCGGTGGCGCTTTCCACGGCGGCGGCCAATTCGTCTTCTTCGGCCCGCGCTTCGGATTCGTCTTCGAAGAAGGGCTCTGTCGCTCGCGTCTCGTGATAGGCCGCTTCGTAGGTGCCCATAAAGGCGGCGGCGTTGGGCGGGCGCTCGGCCGGGTCGTGGGCCGTGGCCTCTTCGACGAGCGCGAGCAGGGCTTCGGGATGCCCGCCCTTGATCGGCCGGTGTTCTTTTTCGCCGGTCGGTTTTTCAAGGGTGAGGATGTATTCGAGCAAACGCCCGAGACTAAAGACGTCGGCGCCGGCGTCGACGATTCCTTGATCGAAGGTTTCGCGCGCCCAGAACTCGCCGCCGGTCATGGCGCCGAAATCCGCCTCTTGGAGGGCGGAACGCACGGCGGCCAGCACACCGATATCCGACACCTTCACACCTTGCTTGCTCATGAAGATGTTCTGCGGAGTCAGATTGCCATGGGGAAGGTCGGGAAATTCGGCGAGCAATTCGGTAACCTGCGCCAACAGGTTGTTCATTTCCTCGCTGGGAAAACCTTGTTCGGGCGCGTTTTTCCGGACGGCGCTCACGAGGCGTTTGAGGGTCATGGCGCTGACGAATTCTTCCACGAAGAAGATCAAATCGCCGTCTTGCCCCACCTCGAACACGCGCACCAAATTCGGGTGCGTAATTTGAGCCAGGGCGTTGCCTAGGTCCAGCAGTGCCTTGGCCACGCCGGGCCGCTCGGTAATGCGCTCGTAAAAAGTTTTGAGTGCCCGGGTTTTGCCGGTCGTGGAATCTTTGACGCGGTACACGAAGCCAAAGTTGCCGCGTCCTACGACGCGCTCGACTTTGAACCGCTCGGCGATGGCGTCGCCCACACCAAAGGTGCGAACCGTCATCGTTTGATCTATTGCCCCGTCAATCGAATCCAGGACGTCGTCGGAGAAGATATCGCTCAAGTGTTCCGCCCCTCAGCGTGTCGCACCGGTGTTCTAGGTTTAAGGATCTCCCACGATTTCACCTGTTCGGCGGTGAAAATTTACAAGCTTACCCGGCAGGAACCTCGTCCGGTAATTATTAATCAGTCGAGACCCGCCGTCAAGAGTTTGTGTTCGAGGATTTACAAGCGTACGACAACGGTGCGCGACAGCTTGTCGTGCCACCCCTGCTTGTTGCCGTCCAGGGCGATCCAAAATACACCCATGCCTAACAATCCCGCTGAAAAACAAGTAGTTACAAACCGAAAAAACGCCGTCAAGAAGCCCAAGTCGCCGCCGTGAGTCGTCATCACACGCAAGCCCAGCAAGCGTTTACCCAATGTTTGGCCGTACACGCCGTGCATGTACGTGAAGTAAGCGGCCGACAACATTAGGAATACAATATAGAAAGGGAGACCCAGGGTGCCGATGGCACCGAGCATCCCTTTGCCCGAAACGCCGGTGACAAACAAGCCGATTCCCAGGAACAGCCCCACGACCATCGTCAACAACATGATGTCGATCAGCGCCGCCATCCCGCGAAACAAGAAGCCGCCCTTGGGAACGTAGGCGTCCTGTTCGTGATCCTCGTATTCGACGATCACTTCGCCTTCTTCTATTTCGACGGACTCGAATTCCCGGTCCTGAGAAAGTGGCGGCGTTTCTTTCGCCTTCCCGGACGGGACGCGTCGCTCGCGAGGGCGACCATACAATTCCAGCAGATCCTCGGCGCGCGCGGCGGGCTTGGACAATCGCTCGACGATTTCCGCAGCGCGGTTGGGCGGCGGCACGGCGGCCGGAAGTTCCGGCGTGGCGACCGGTTCCGGCGTTGCGACCAGTTCCGGCGTTGCGACCAGTTCCGGCGTTGCGACCGGCTCCTGTATTGCGACCGGTTCCGGCGTTGGCGCCGCGATGGTTTCGGCCGCTTTCCGTCGCGAGCGCAAGATGCGATCTTTCTCAGCCGCCAGGCGCTGCAATTCCAACCGTTCGCGTTCTTCCTGCAAGCGTTGGGCGGCTTCAAAGAGCAAGCGTCGCTCGGCTTCGAGTCTTTTGACTTCCGCCGCTTGCTTGGCGAGCTGCTCGCTTTGTCCGTTGACTTCGGCTTGTCGCCGCCGGGCGTGATTCAGCTCCTCTTGCATGCTGGTTTGAGCTTGCCGGGCGGCGGTGAGATCCTGCTCGATTTCATCTTGTTGCTTGAGGGCGGTATCCAGTTCGCTCTGGATGCTCGATTGCGCTTGGGTCGCCTCCTCCAGTTTGCGCTGGGCCTCCTGCCGCGCGCTTTCGGACTCGCGCAACTTGGCTTCCATTTCCCCGCGCAGTTCCTCGGACTTGCGCCTTTCCTCTTCCACGGCGCGACGCTCGACTTCAAGCTGCCCGCGGATACGCTTTTCCCGCGTTTTATGCTCGCGCTCCATTACCTCGATGCGGCGTCGAACGCCCGTGCGTTCCCGGTCAAGTTCGTCGAGTTTGGCGCGAATGGCGCGGCGTTCGGCAACCGGCGCCTGCTGGTAGGTGTGCCGGAGTTCGTCGCGCATTTGTTCCAGTTGATGGTCGTGGGCCTGCAAATCGACGGGGTTGGCAGCGGCGGAATCGCTGCCGCTTTTCTTGGCGTGTAGCGGCGGGGAAATGCTGCGGGCCGGAGCTTGTTTCTTTTCGGCGGTGGCGGTTGCGACAGCTTCTACTTTGGCGGCGGCGGCTTCCACTTTTCGCGACCGCAGTCGGGAAAACCATGAACCCGTTTTTTTTCTTCCGCCCGCGCGGTGCGCCACCAGGTCGTAGCCGCACTTCTTGCAATCGTCCAAGTCGTCAAATGAGACAAATCCGCAGTTTGGACAACGCACGCGACCATTCCCCCCAACCGAGTGTTCAGCGGCAAACTCGTAACACGCGCCCCGGAGAGCGTCAAGCAGTTTGAGCGCGTGGAAGCGGCGCGGAACTCGGAGCGTTCACGGCTTCGAACCCCGCCGCGCGATTGATTCTCGACAAAATCCTTCGGTTTTCCGTTGATTTTTCACGTATGGCGCGCGGGCTCTCCGCGCAGTCTCGACCCGCGAAGCATCAAGAGTTTTGAAAGCTGGCCTTTTCGTCGCTTCCGGTTGCCATCAATATGATATTACTACTGTTTTGTGCTTTTCGCGCGGCCCGGGTCATTTTTTCGCTTGCTAGACCGATCAAGGTATGCTAACTGCTTTTGCTGAAGCTGGGGAACGGGTGGGTTCCTCAGTCGGAGGATCGGTTATTCGTAAGTTGTGTTTGTCCTGACGCCGCTTTGGCGCGCTGTTGACATTTGCATGGCGCAGTAACAAGCCATACCCGGGTCAAATTGTGGAGGTTCGGGACAAAAACCAACAACAGGAGGAAACTTAGAAATGAAGCTATGGAACCACAAAGTATTTATGTTGATGCTGGCGTTCGTGCTCTGTATGGGCTTGAGCGCCGCCCTTGTCGCTTGCGACGATGACGATGACGACGACGACGATGATGACGACACGTTCTTCACCGACGACGACGCTACCGACGACGACGCTACCGACGACGACGCTACCGACGATGACGATGACGAAACTGATGACGACACAGTCGATGACGACACCGTCACCGACGACGACGACACCGGCGGCGGCGGCGACACCTGCGCCGACATCGCTGACGGCATGCTCAACATCTGCGGGCTCACGTTGCTCGATGGCGACGGTGTGCAGCAGGATGAGGCCGGCCTGGAAGAATGGTGTGGCCTGAGCGAAGACCTGTATGCCAAGAGCGCTTCGGTGTTCTGGAACTGCATGGGCACCTGTGTGTACGACGAATTCTGTGATGACGGTTGCTTCGACGACTGCCTCGCCCCGGCCGCCCCGGCCGAAGGCTGCGGCCTGACTGTGAACGGCATCTACAACTGTGAAGTCGTGTTCTTGTTCACCGACACCCGTTACTGGATTCCGGAACTTGACATGCACAACACGTGCGAACTGTTCAGTGATCCTTGGGAATGCTACGACACGTGCATCGCTTCCGAATGCGATGGCGGTGGCTCCCAGGGTCAGGACCTGATCGACTGCATGACCGATAACTGCGGCAGCTAATCGATCACCGTTAGTTATGTGAAAAGCGGGAGGCTTTCCTCCCGCTTTTTTTTTTGGCTTTCTGCCGCCTTGACCGGTCGAAAGCAAAAGTGCTAAAGAAAGAAACTCAGTCGACGGCCCGGTGGCTGTCGCACGTCGCGTCCGTTGGCGCGCAGAATGGTCAAGGAGGGATTCGATGGTCCGGCAATTGAACTGGTCGCAACTGGGAATGTTTGTCTTTATGTTGTCGCTGGTGGCGGCGCTCGGCTTTATCGGGCCGGTCTGCCACGAAGATGGCGTCGAACTCGATGAAGGCGACACCGGCAACTTGGAAAAAGTCGACGACGACACGCCAGGCGACGATGACACCGCCGGCGACGATGACACCGCCGGCGATGATGACGACGACGACAACGCCGATGACGACACCGCCGATGACGACACCGCCGACGATGACACCGCCGACGACGACACCGCCGACGATGACACGGCTGACGACGACACGACTGACGACGACACGGCAACCGATGACGACGACGATGACGACGACGATGATGACGACGACGATGACGACGACACGGCAACCGATGACGACGACGACAACGACGACGTGACCCCATAAAAACGGTCCTGATCGCAAAAAACAAAAGGCCGGGCGGCAAGCCCGGCCTTTTTTACGTCTTAACCGCGTTGGATCAGAGGTAACCGAGGTTCTTGAGCTTCTCCCGCAGGTCCTCCGGGATATCGTTGGACATCACACGGGGCGGATACTTCACGTCATACGCGCCGCGTTCCGCCAGCTCACGATAGGCGGCGACCGCATTGGCGTCTTTCTCTGAGTAGATGTCTTTTTTCTCGTCGGGGTCGACCGCAAGATTGTATTGCCAACGCTTGCCGTTAGCTTGCTGGATAAACTTGAACGGCCAACGCACGAGCGCCGAGTGTTTGGCCCACGGCACGTCGAGGTGAGAGAACAGGTCCCGCGGCGCGGCTTTCTTGCCGGTCCAATGCGCGACCAAGCTGCGACCGTCCCAATTGCCGGTGGGGCCGCCCACGACTTCCATCATCGTCGGCAGAATATCCACGAGCGAGACCGGGTCTTTGACCCGCAATCCGCCGTGTGCGCCTTTGGGGAGCTTGACGATCAACGGTACGTGAATCTGGGTTTGCATCAGGTTGTTGCCGTGGATCATTTGTTCGTGCTCGAAGAATTCCTCGCCGTGATCCGAAGTGAGAATCACCAGCGCATCGTCGAAGCCGGGCAACTGGTTGAACACGTCCCGCAAATGCGCGTCGAGCGCCGCGACTTCCGAGTCATACATGGCTCTGGCTACGACGACGGCTTTCGGATGCTGCTTGAAATAGCCGTCGCGCCACATTTGCACCATGTCTTTGCCCAGTAACGCTTGGCTGGGCTCGAGATAGTTGGGGTAGTACTTCGAAATGTAGGGTTCGCGCGGCACATAGGGGTGGTGCGGGTCGAAATAGAAGAGAAAGGCGAAGAAGGGCGAACCGAAACGGTATTCACCGGCGATTTTCGCCGCCATGCCCGACCAACTCGACGTCACCGAGTCCATGCCCTTGAAGTCGTGAGTGACGAACTCGTCGAACCCCTGCGTAAAGCCGTATTGTTCGGCGAGGTGTCCGTTGCCGCTCACGCCGTAGGTTTTGTACTCCATTTGCTTGAAATACTCGGCGACGGTTTTCCAGCCGCTCGACAACGTTTGCTGCGAGAGCACGTGACCGCTTTCCTGCAGCGCCTTTACCGTGCCGTGGTGGAAGGGATACAAACCGGTCAGCAAACTGGCCGTGCTGGGAACCGTCCAGCTCGACGGGGCGATGCAGTTTTCGAAGACGACACCTTGCGCCGCGAACTCATCCAGGAACGGTGTGGGCCACTTGCCGCCATAGGTGCTCAGCGCGTCAGTGCGCAAGGTATCGATGACAATCAAATACACCGGCGTGGGAACGGTTCCATTCCGATTGCTGCAACCGGTAAGCGCCAAAAGCGCCAAGGCGATAAACAACAGGCCAAACACTGTTTTTTTCAACACGGTTCCTCCAAGTTCAATCACTCCATTCCAATGCCCCGGGTAACGCTTCGACAGCCAGGTCGGCCTTCGCCGCATCACCGGCAGGGTTGGTGTGCACGATATCCGTAAACAACGCGCACCGTTCATCGAGCGCGGCCGCCATATCCACGAATGCGGCGGCCTGCGCCGCGCGAATCACCTTTGTTACCATAGCCATTCCGCGTTGCACAGTCTGCGACGGGTCGAGCGCGACCCCATGCGTGGCGCATATCGGCTGCGTCGTCCAGACGCATGCGACACCGTGTCGTTCGCACACGGCGGCGATGCGTTCCAGGTGCGCGGCGATCGCCGCGGCAAATTCGGGCCCGAAATTCCCGTCGATGGGCTGCCCCTCGGGGCGGTTAGCCAGGGCGTCCAGACGGGGCGGCGTCGGCATAGGTTGGCCGGTGGCGCGCGCCAACCAAGCGGCCAGCCGACTGACGCCGAACAGTTGGCGGCGGCGTTTGATGAGTCGGTAGGCGCTGCGCTTCTGCCCGAAGGTCGGTTGTCGCCAATGACCGTAATCCGGCCGGAATCCCGCCACCATCGCCGCGCCCAGGTCGTTGACCCCGGCGTGCACGATGACGGCATCGGGCTCGTAGCGCGGGACCAGCGTCTCCACGGCCATCGCCACTTCCCGCAAACTCCAACCCGGCACTGCCGCTTGGGCGACCTGGATGTCGCGCCCCCATCGTTGCCGGGCCGCTTGCGGCAGACGCATCGCCCAACTGTGCTCACCGGCGACGGTGGAATCGCCAAGCACCACGATACGAGCCGCGTCAGTCGCACCGGGCTTGGCGGGGAGCGGCCCGAGAAAACCCAATTCGTTAACGCCCGCTTCCTGCGAATCGTAGGCGTAAAAATAATCGGGATGCGCCGCGAAATGCGCCGCGGGCGGCAAGTGGGGACCGTCGATCCATTGCCGCAAGGCGCGGCTGTTTTCCGGCAAAACGAGCGGATAACCGAGGCGAAAAAGGGTTTCGGCAAGCACCAGGGCGGCCACGGTCGCGATTCCGGCCCAACCGAGGCGGCGAAGCACAGCGCAGCCTATTTCGCGGAATCGTCAACCGGCGGCGGGGTCGCGGCGGGCGTACCGTCGGTCGGCGTGTCGTCGGTGGCGGTCGGCGTGTCGTCGGTGGCGGGCGGTGTGTCGTCATCGGCGGGTTCAGCGGCATCGGGCGTGTCGGATTCCACGTCCGGCGCGGCGATTTCCGGAGTCGGCTCGGCGGCCGGTTTGAGGGTGTTGAGGTCCAGGCAATAGCCGCCCATCTGGCTGGTGAAGCAAAGGCGGTCGCGAATCGGATCCATCATCAGGTAGCGCACGCGCCGCCCGACTTCCATGGACCACGCCTTCTCGGCCGTGCCGTCGGTCGCCACGGCGAACGCGTCGAGTTGGCCGAAGAAGAAGTTGCCCGCGTACAGCAGGTTGCGGCGCGCATCAAAGTGCATGTAGCGCGTGCCGCGCGAGGTGCGAAACGAGCCGATGGTGGCCAGCGTGTCGGCGTCCAGAACGACGATTTCCCGGCCGAACAGCGAGCTGACAAACAACCGGCGCCCCGTTTCGTCCAGCGCCAGGTTGTAGATGAGCTTGCCCACGTCGACCTCGCCCGTCGCCCGCACCTCGAAATTGCCGCGCTCGTTAGCCGCGGTGCGCGTGACCGTGCCGTCCTCGGAAACCACGAGCACGGCGTGGCCGCCGGTCCGGTCCACGGTCATGTCGCTGACGGGGTCGGCGAGTTCGACGCGGTCGAATTCAGACAGGTTCGATGCGCGCAACACGTAGAGGAAGCTCTTGTTCGAAGCGCCGACGAACAGGCGGTTTCGGCCGCGATCCAAGCGCAGCAGATTCAAGCGCGCGCCTTCGAGTTGCTCTTTGGCGACGACGGTTCGCGGGTCGCGCATGTTGAGAATGTAAACCTCGCCGCTGCCGGAATTGCCGATCACCAAGGTCTGGGAGCGGCAGTCGATGACCATGTTTTCAGTGATGCCGCCGCGCAGCGGGACTTTCATCGCCACTTTACGGAACTTCGGCGAGGCGGGATTGATGACCATCAGCGCCGAACGCGAACCTTTCTTGGTGCCCACGTAAAAAAGGTCGCCCCGGCATGTCGGTGCCAGAAAACGCGGGTTGCCGCCCAAGACGCGCGCCCAACCGCGTCGCTGTCCGGTGAAGCGAAACACTTCCCCGCCCGCCGCGTGTTGCGCGATTTCCGCGTCGCCGCCGACGTCGAAATAGAATCCGCCGCCGTGGGCCAGCAACAGGGCCATAATCATCGTGACGACTACCGGCGGCAGGGGGAAGTTGTCGCGGTCGGGCAGCAGAAAAAAGAGCCCCACCAGCGCCATGCCCACCAGCGCCATAATCACCTGCACCGCGCCCAGCGGGATAATGTGGTAGAGCAGCAGCAAGCCGAACACGCCGAAGGTCCACGGCTTCCACCGCTCGCGGTTCAACACGACGAATCCCACCGCCAAAGCGTACGTGATGATCACCCAATAGCGGAAGAAGATGCCCATCACGACCGTAGCGATCACCACGCCGATCACGCTTGCCACGGCGGCGATCGTGCCGACCCACCACGCGATCCGCGGCTTGCGGTGTCGCAGCCAGGGGTAGCCGAAGGTAAGCAGCGCCAGCAACACGACCGCGATCGGGGCGCGTCCGGCGCGTCGCAAGAACATGAGCAACACCGTCGGCAGCAGCGGCACGACGAGCATCGCCACACTAAAGGGCAATGCCATGAAATACTGCTTCACGGTCAACCGCGGGGGCTTTTTCTTCTTTTCAGCCAAGGTGCGCGACTCCTTCGGACTCATTGCGCCGCAAGGGTAGCTTGCCGGGGCCGGGCAAAGCAAGGGTTGTTATGGGCGGGCGGGTTCTTCCACGACCTGCACGGTGATGGGAAACCGGGCGCGAACCCGCGCCGGGTCGGCGGCGTCGACCCGTTCGGCAAACAAGTCGATGGTTCCCGGTCCCACGGCGCGAAAGGTGGTGATCTCCACGCTTTTGCCGCCGGTATTTCGGGTCTCTACGCCAAGGCGTTTGACGACCGTTTCGTCGATCGCCGGCCACGTCCAGCGGCCCCCCGCTTCGGTTTCGAGTTGCACCCGGAAGGTGTCGCCGATGTGGAAATGGAAGGTCTTGCCGGCGTCGAAACCGGCGATGGGCGGCGGCTCGGCGACGGCGACGGCGGCCAGGAGGCATAGCGGAAGAATCAGGCATAACAGACGCATGGGCGTACTATGGCACGAGTCGTTCAGTCCGTAAATGTGCGCGGGGCGACGGCGGCCCCCGTGTGACGGGCTTTTGCCCGGCGCCCGAAATACTTATCCTAGTCGGGTAGGAGGTAACGAAGCTGATCGATTTGAATACCGCCTTGCGCCTCGTGGGTATGCGTCTGGGCGACCGCGCCCTGATCGGCCCGCAGATCGTGCAACTGGATTTAACCGACGCCTGCACCAACAACTGCCTTGGCTGCTGGGCGCGCAGCCCCATGCTGACCGACGAGGACAACTACGACACGCTCGAGAAAGGCGCGCTGGACCTCGCCTTTGTACGGGCGTTGCTGCCGGCGTTGGTCGAGCAGCGCGTCGCCGAGCTGTTTCTGGGCGGCGGCGGTGATCCGCTCTGCCACCCGGATTTGTTGGACGTCATCCGTCTGGCCAAGGACGCGGGCCTGCATGTCACGCTCAACACGAATTTCACGCTGGCCGACGGCGACTTCGTCGAGAGCTTGATCGACGCAGG
The DNA here is from genome assembly GCA_030765525.1 of Candidatus Lernaella stagnicola. Taxonomy (NCBI): domain Bacteria; phylum Candidatus Lernaellota; class Candidatus Lernaellaia; order Candidatus Lernaellales; family Candidatus Lernaellaceae; genus Candidatus Lernaella; species Candidatus Lernaella stagnicola. The sequence goes on along the minus strand of JAVCCK010000016.1, from coordinate 20,511 downwards.
CCTCGACCTGTTGATCGTGTCGCTGTGGGCCGGGACGGCGGCGACGTACTCGCGCCTGCACCCCAACAAAACGCCGGCCACGTTCGCGCACCTCACGCAGTTGCTCAGTCACCTGCGGGAAACCAAAAAGCTACGCGGCCGCGACGTGCCGCGCGTCAAGCTGTATCACGTGATCAATCGGCTCAACTACGAGGAAATCCCCCTCATGGTCGAGCACGCGCGGCAGACCGGCGTCGAAGAAGTGGAACTGGCGGCCTTCGACCCCATCCCGCGCCGCACCGATGTGTTCACGCTCGGCAAAAAGGAAATCGAACGCACGCTGGAAATTCTCGACGCCCTGCCCGACGACGGGCCGCCCTTCGTGCATCGCGACCTGTTCATCCGGCGGCTGGGCAACATCGACGCGGCCAAAGGCGTGTTCGACAACGGCATCGTCGCCTCGATCCCCTGCGCCGCGGGCTGGTTCTACAGCCGCGTGACGACCGTCGGGCAGGTGCACGCCTGCTTGAAGGCGCACCGCGTGGCCGTCGGGGATCTGCGCGAACACGACTTCGGCGCCGCGTGGTTCGGCGAGGGCATGAAGACCTTCCGCGAGCACACGCTTCACCTGGATTACAACGACCCGTGGCTACGCAACATCGGCCACGATGTCCATTTCGCGCTGCCCGGCTGTTTTCGGATTTGCGACAACCTCGGCCACAACCAGCACGTCATGCGGCTGGCCGGCGGCCTGACCGAAACCGAAAACCGCCTGCTGGACAACATGGAAACCGCCGCTCGAAAGGGCGCATCGCTTCTCGAGATCGAGGAAGTGTATCGCACCCACTTGTCCGAAGCGGCGAGCGCGGCACGCTCCTTTTCGCCGCCGGTCGAAACCAAACCCGCCGCGCTGGTTCTGCACGGCGACAATGAATCGGTGCACGGGCTGGGTCACGAAGCGGGCGAGTGGAACGACACCCTCGACGCCCTGCGCGAGTTGCCGCCGACCGCGCCGATCCTCGTGCCGGTCACCGTTTGGAACGTGGCGCGTATCGATCGCATCCTGGCTCTGATTCGTGACGAAACCGGCCGCGCCGTCGACCCGGATTGGGCACCGTGGCAGCCGCAGCCGTTGGGCGATCTGCACCGCCGTCAGCCCGCCCTTCTGGCCGCCGCCAAAGAGAGGGCCGCTCGCGAGCGCGTGGTGCTCGAACTGGACGACGCGGCGTGGCGCGACACGTTGTGGCGGTTCGCGGGCGCGGTCAACGAAGAGAACGAAGCCGAATTGCGGCGCGCGCTGGGGGCGCTGACGGGTGTGGCGACGATCGGCCCGCGCACCTTTCACCTGGACGTCACCAATCGCTGCGAGGCCGATTGCGCCTATTGCTGGTTCCACAGCCCGCTGGCCGAGGCGCGCACCGATCCGCATCGGTTGACCGACGAGAACCGCGACGCCGCCATGCCGTGGGAGATGTTCGAGCGACTCGCCGACGACCTGGTGGCGCTCGAGGCGACGGAGGATGTCGTGCTCTCGGGCAAGGGCGACCCGCTGTGCCACCCGCGCATCGCCGAGATGATCCGCGGCCTGAAGCAGCGCGGCCTGAACGTAACGCTCTTCACCGGCGGTCATCGCCTCGACGAGACGATCATCGAAGCCTGCCTGGACGCCGAGCTGGACATGCTCTACGTGTCGCTGTCGGCCTCGAGCGAAGAGGTGTTCGCCCGCCTGCACGACCGCCTCGCGCCCGAAGCGCATGGGCGCATCGTGGCCGCGGTTCGCCGCTTGCTCGACCTGCGCCGCGCCAAGGGACTCGACAAGCCGCGCGTGGTGCTCGTGGACGTCATCACGGCACGCAACCATGAGGATATCGTCGACTTTGCCGGGCTCGCGGCCGAACTCGGCGTCGATCACCTGCGCTATCAACTGGCGGCGATCGAGTCGTACAACACGCCGCTGGCCCTGGCCGACGAGGACTTCGCCGGGCTGGCCGACAAGCTGACCGAGGCGCGGCACATCGCCCAAACGGCGGGCGTGGAGGTTGTCGACAACATCGATTTTCAGACGGGCGGTCACGGCGCGGCGGCCAACTGGACCGAGGACCGCTACGCGCGGCTGGGGTGCCTGGCCGGCTACGTGTTCGGGCGCGTTTGGGCTGACGGCACGCTTAGTTTCTGCTGCGCCCCGCGGCCGATCGGCAACCTTGGTGAAAAGAGTTTCGCCGACTGGTGGCGCGATGACGCCTACGACCGCGTGCGTCTGGCCGCGCGCCGGCTGGGTCAACATCGCGACCTGCCGCTGGCCGACGGCACAACACTGTGGACCGACGTCTGCCGCCGCTGCCCGAACTACGAGGGCATCGAACGGCTGCGCGACGTGCTGGACGGCCTCGGCCTGCTGGAGCTGTTGCCGTGAGGCCCTTCGCGGCGGAAAAGGAGCGCAACGCGGCGCTGCTGGCCGAGGACATCGCCGCCGGGCGTGAGCGTTTCGCGGCCGGTCCGAGTCAACTGGTGCTCGAGCCGACCAATCGGTGCAACGGCGCCTGCCCCATTTGCGCGCGGCACTTTTGGGACGAGGAGGCAAATCCGCCGGCCGATATGCTGCCGGAGGTGCTCGACCGCCTCGACGACCTGATGGTCACCGCCGACACCGTTTTCGCCTTCGGCCACGGCGAGCCGACGATCGCGCCGCTTTTCTGGGACATCGCCGTGCGCGCCAAGGAGAAAGGCTGCCGGGTGGAGATCACCACCAACGGCCTGATCCTCGACGAAGCCTTCATCAACCGCCTCGTCGCGGCGCAGGTGGACATCGTCAACCTGAGTCTCGACGCGGTGGAACCCGCCGATTTGAAGCGCCGGCGCGGCTTGGATATCACGCAAGCTGAGAAGGCATTGGCGTATCTCACGCGGCGCAAGTACGAACAGGGTTCAACGCTGCCCGAGGCGGGGCTGACGGTGGTGGTCGATCGCGACAACTTGCGCGAACTGCCGGGGCTGTTTCGTTTCGCCGAGAAGCTCAACGCGCGCTCGCTGCTGGTCAATCATCTGGTGGCGTGGCACGAATCGCTGCACGAGAAAAGCGCCTACCATGAGCCGGAGCGACTTGCCGCCGCGTTCGCCCAGTTGCGCGAGGCGGCCCGCGACTCGCAAGTGGAAGTCGTGCTGCCTTTCGAGGCGATCGAGCGCGGCGTGTGCCCGCATCCGCTGCGGATGTTTTTCGTGCGGGCCAGCGGCGAAGTGTGGCCCTGCTGCAACGCGGCGTTTCGCAACGACCGTTACAGTTTCGCCGTCGGCCACGTGCTGCGCGACGCGCCGCGGGACATTTGGAACGGCCCGGCTTACCGCGAGTTACGGCGCGCGTTTCTGCGCGGCGAGCCCTTGCCGGAGCATTGCCGGACGTGCCCCTTGCGCGTCGACTCGTTGGAAAGCCATTTGCGGAGGCTCCGTTGAAATAACTCCGCCGATGTGGTTTTCTTGGGAACGCAAGGTTGATTGTGTCTCGCTTCGTATGCCGGAGCGATCGAGGTAGACGATGAAAGTGATCCAATGCCATGAATTGTTCGTCAAGGCTCCCGACACGTTGGGGGTCGGCGCGTGCGTCTTCGCGCGCCTGGTGGGCCTGGGCGCCAACGTCCTAGCGTTCAATGGGTGGGCCGCGAAAACCGAAGCACAGTTCGTGATTGTGTTGGAAGACGAACTTCCCAACGCGTGTCGTTCGTTGGAGGAGATGGGCTGCACGGTCGAACAGCGCACGGCGATCACGGTGGATCTGAGCAATCAGCCGGGTAGTTTGGTCGCCCTGCTGCGCACCCTGGCGGACGCGAACATCGACGTACTGCGTTCGTACGCCACGTGCACGACGTCGACGCAGACGCGGGTGGTGCTGCAAACCTCCGACAATCAGATGGCGCGGCACGTTATTTCGACGATTCCCGGCCGCGCGTAACGGTGTTTTTTTTGGGAATTATATACTTGACTCCCTTATCTTTCCGTGCTATATTTATGGCAGGAAGTGAGGGACAAATGAACGACAAGGTAACAATCAGCACGTTTCAACTCTTCGAGATGTTCCCCGATCAAGAGGCTGCCCGACTCTATTTAGAAGGTCGCCGCTGGCCGAATGGCGCAGTCTGTCCTAAGTGCTCCAAAAAAGACCGGATTACCAAACGCAAGGGCGGATATTATCGCTGTAACGCTTGCAAGGTGGATTTTACGGTTCGCACCGGCACAATCTTTGAGCGGTCGCACGTCCCGCTTCACAAATGGATTTACTCCATGTATCTGCTTGTCACATCGCGAAAGGGCGTTTCCTCGCTTCAACTATCCAAGGAGATCGGGATCACACAGAAGTCGGCGTGGTTTGTCTTGCAACGTCTGCGCGAGGCTTGTGGTAATGATCTGACCAAGTTGCGCGGTCTTGTTGAGATCGACGAGAGTTACTTCGGCGGCAAAGAGAAAAATAAGCACGAATCGAAAAAGCTACATGCCGGACGTGGAGCGGTGGGGAAGTCGGCGGTGCTGGGGATGCGGGAGCGTGGTGGGCGCACTGTGGCAATGCCCGTCGATAGCACCAACAAGGAGGGCTTGCAAAAGGCAATTCGTGATAACGTCGAGCCTACGGCCACGATCTACACCGATGAACACGCGGGCTATAATGGTCTGAGCATGGATTTCAGTTGTCACGAAAGAGTCAATCATATGGCTGGGGAGTATTCCCGTGACGGCGTGAGCACCAATAGCGCCGAGAGCGTTTGGGCGGTGATGAAGCGCGGCGTCTATGGCGTCTACCACCACGTCAGCGCCAAACATCTGGGTCGATACGCGAGCGAGTTTGCTTTCCGCCTGAATGATGGTAACGTGAAACGGCACACGCTGGACCGGCTTGACAGTCTCGTAGATGCGACCGTTGGGCGTCGGATCACCTACAGGGAATTGACCGCATGAAAGAGTTATTGGAAACGTTGGATAGATTGATAGACAAGATATTTGATTATAAGCCAGTGAAAAAACGGAAAAAGAAATCAGAGAAGAACAACATTGTTTTAGGTAATAGAATGAAAAAAGGAGAGGAAAGGAATGACTGCGGGTAGAACAGTTAATTCTTCTAGTCACCATTGGGGCACACCACATCATTATATTGAGGCTGTTCTGGAAGTGTTTGACTACAAGATTTCTTTGGACCCATGTTCCAATAAATATTCGGTTGTTAATGCCGATACAGAATATCAGCTTCCCGAAGTTGACGGGCTTCACGCAAGATGGGATTTTCCCACGATATATGTCAATCCACCCTATGGTGCGGACAGGGAAAGAGGCACAACAATCAGAGATTGGCTTAAACGGTGTGCAGAAAGCCACCACAAATACGGGTCACAAGTTATTGCCTTGGTTCCAGTAGCAACCAATACCCTTCATTGGAAACGGTATATATGGAGTCAAGCTGCCGCTGTTGCTTTTCTTTATGATACTAGACTAAAATTTTTAGTTGATGGGTTGAATGGCGGCAAGGGTGCTCCAATGTCGTGTGCTATGATTTATTGGGGGAAGGATATGCCGAGATTCTTAGATGTGTTTTCGGAATATGGAGCAGTTATTGATTTGAGCACCGCCAAGGTATCAAAATACGAGAAAACCAGAAACCCAAGACAGACAAACCTGCTTAATAATTAATATCTAAAGGAGGTTCTAAGTGCCTATTGAGCACGACCCAAGAATTTCAGAAATATTCTATTACTTTGAAAAACACACAAACATCAAAAGCGGCAGAACCGTTGGGCGAAAAATTGGGGTTGTGCAAGAAATCATTATTAAAAAATTTCTATTAACAGATACCAATATCCGCGATTGTCTAATATATGAGCCGAAATTACGAGGCAAATCGGGTGCTACTCATAAAGTTGAATTTGTCCTGTTCTCCCCGATAGTTGTTGCTAACGTCGAGGAAGGTGCCGATTTCCGTATACTTGATCCTTCGGTTAAAGTGACACTTAGGAAGTGTGATACCAAATTACAGACCGCGCATATTAGTGTTTTGACTGGAGAGAAGATAACAAATAAAACCCTGAAAATTGAACAAGCATTTCATTTTGTTGTAGTATGGGATGGAATTCCGCGTATCCTTTTTGTAAAACTTGTGCAAGTAAATGGGAATAAATGTCGTATTTCCATTCTCAATAGTGCGCTTCCACTTGCGTCACTCGAAAGCAAGCGTGTTGGAGCGCAACGTTTTTCCAGTTCGACAAAATTAGGAAGCGGTATTCAAACAATAGAGAAGGCCAAACAAACATCACTAGTGGCTATTGATTTTGATCTGCAATTTAATGCTTCCATGTTGGCGTCTTCTCCGTTTGGGAGTCTTCGTCCTTTCCGCAGCTTTGCATTATTAGGAAATGGGGTGCATTGGACCGACCATGATTTGTCTGTTCTGCAAACCTATGTGGATTACACCTTTCAAGTCGGAGATGAGGCAATTATCCGATATGCTGAATTCGTAAGAGTTTTAGCCAAAGGTGAAGAACAGCCGTTTTTTCATTACTTTATGAAATACTTTCATGGAATGACAGTAACTCCACCAGATGCGTTTGTGGTTACAAAAGATGATTTTTTGTTGCTACGACCGACAAAGGGGCCTTATGCAAAATCCACCCTGATTGATCTAGTACGAGCGCAAATACCAAAGTACACCATTGAGGAAGTTAAGAGGAAATAGTGGGTAAGGGAGTCAAGTATATAATTCCCTTTTTTTTGGTGATTCGTAACAGTAGGATTTCAACATGACTACGCTTACTTTTTTGGGCCTGGTGGCCGTCGCGGTTTTTCTGATTCTGCTTCTCTTTCGCTTGTTCGGGCAAAGCGGCGCGGAGCCCGTCGCATCCAGCAGCTACCGTCACACGGCGCGCGACATCGCGTCGAAACATGCCGGCATGGCTGATTCGTCCTACCAGGAAGTACTCAACCTCGCCAACATCGTGCTCGAAGAGGGCGAATACGTATTGGTCGGCTGCGGGCAGCGCGGTGAAATCGAGTCGGTATTGATGGCGACCAACCACCGCGTATTTTTCTTTTCCCGGCGTTACGGCGCCAGCCAATACCACCAGGAGCTGTTCGATTACGCCAAAATGCACCCGCTATCGCTGGGTCAGGCGGTGATCGGCGAGAGAATTCGGCTGCTGCAAGGCGACCGCATTGCCGAAATGACCAGCCCCGGCGCCGAAAGCTGGCTCGACTCGGCCGAAGACACCATCAAGGTCGTCAACGACCGCATCCGCCGCGCGCGAATGGATCAGTAACCGACCTCACGACGTCCGCCTTGATGTGAATTAAAAACTGCCGGAATTTCTATTTATTGTCCCCGGAAAAGGGGAGTAGGCCTTGTGGGATGACGTCACTAATTAAGGTTGGTGTCCCTTAAATTACCCATTACTGAAATTGCGGATGCCCCTACTCTTGTGTAGTAACTTCCCAAGTAACTTCATACTCATAACCTCCGAAAGTGCGACGACCAGTTTCCGCGCAACTGATATTTACGGTAGTGATTTTATCTTTCTTCGTAGAAACAATAATGATAAAATTCTTTCGATCTGGATTCCACATTCGACCAGGGTAAGCATAACCTTCCAGGTCCAATTCATGCGATCCGGGCGGCAGCACAAAGGTCGGTTCCTTTCCCTTTTTGGGTTTGATAACGGCAAGACGCCACGGCGTAAAGGTGGATTTGTCATCACACAATATGTTTTTCGGCGCGACGGTCATCTGTAAACCGCTGATATTGGATGTTATCTTAACATAACTCTTGTCCGTGCTGAACGGGACTAAATCGACTTTCGAATAACCGTCCAACGCATTTAAGGCCATCCCGCCCTCCACCACGTCATTATCATTGAAATAAACCTGTGCATAGGAAAACGTATACGTATATGAATGGCTATGAGAAGAAAATATATATATCCACATATCCCAGTTGTGGCTAATACAAGTCGTCTTCCAGTTGGGCTCTCCAAGAATCGAAATTACGTCTGTCTTGTTTGATATTCCAGAATGAATATTGGTTAGTGAGCGGCTGAAAATTGTCTTCAGTTCGTTTTTGGAATAAAATTTATTGCATGCTGTCAATGCGATGGTAATAAATACTATTATATATATCAGATGGGTTGTTGGCTTCTTTTTGTTTGTTTTCATCTTTGCATTCCAAATACCACACGATAATTTTGGCTTACCAGGCAATGCGTCCTAGAAAAGCCACCGTTAATCCTGGATTCCCCTTATCGACCTGTAAGCAGACATTCCCCATATCAAACGGGGAAAGCGGCTGACCTGACGCCGGGCTCCGGAAAAGCCGTTTTCGAACTCGCGAGTATGCGAAGATCTTGGTGCAATAGGCATTTATACTTCTTCTCTCGCCTGGGAGTCAACCGTAATGTAAGGTAGTTTAAGGGTGGTTTAAGAGACACCATACTTAAATATTGCGGCTTTCGCGGGTCTTTCGGGCCACGCTTTTTCGTCAGCAGATCGCGTCCGAGGAGCCGGCCGATTTCCGAGATGAACGTATCGTCGCCGGCCGGGCGGCCGAGGCGCCTCGCCGATCGAGCGTCGCAGGGCGTCGGCGTTGGGCGGCACGACGTTAATAATTAAGTATGGTGTCCCTTAATTTAATGGTGTTTCTTAAATTTATTCACGGCCTAGTGACTAACGCGCACACCACGCGGGGTTTTCGACGTCGGTGTAGTCGCTGCCGACGTAGCCACTGTAAAAATTGACGGCCCACGCGAGGGTGCCGTCGTCCGTGACCGCCGAGGACGACCAATGCCAACCAATATTGCCGGACATTTCATTCGGCCAGTAAGCCCCATCCAATCCGGGACCCTGCCCCTCCGCACAGCCCGCGCACGGATCATTCCAGCAACCAGAATCCGTGCAACCGTCCGTCACGGCGCATACGCCGCCCGTTACCGTTGCGTCGCAGCCGCGGATCAGGGACCGAAGTTCACTGATCGTGGGCAATCGCCAATCGTCGTGGCCGCCAAGACTCAAGTTCTCGCAGTAGGATATGGCTTCTTCCCAGGTCATCCAATCGCTCGACGGGGTTACCGACCACGTCAGGCCCGAAGAAGAATCCGTCCACGTATCGCCAGACACGTCGTCATCCCCCGAAGTGTCATCATCGCCGGTATCATCGTCAGTTGCGTCATCATCGACAGCGTCGTCATCATCGTCATCATCATCGCCGCTTGAGCAGGCAACGATAACTACGCAGGCGGTGAACATAATAAGAGCAAGAAAAAACACGGTTTTTGAATAGGACATTGTGGCCTCCTCGGGAACCATGTGAAGCAACATATAATCCCCGGTCGAAAAGTGCAGCACGTCGCGGTTGAAAAGAGCAACATCTGGGTCAAAGTAAAAGCTCCCTCTCTCGTTCTGTCAATCTTCCTTTTCAAGGAGTGTTTATGATTTTTCCTCAGAGCCCCCCCTAGGGCCCCGAGTATTTATTATGATATGGCTTTCAATCTAAGGGACACCATACTTAATTATTGTGGCTTTCGCGGGCCTTTCGGGCCACGTTTTTTCTCCAGCAGATCGCGTCCGACGAGACGCCCGATTTCCGAGAGGAACGTATCGTCGCCGGCCGGGCGGCCGATGCGCCTCGCCGATCGAGCGGCGCAGGCCGTCGGCGCTGGGCGGCACGACGTTGAGGTGCACGTCGTCGGGCATCAGGCAATAGGCCCACACCTTGACGCGGCACTTTTTGAGCTAGTGGGCCATCAGATAGAGGTAGGCGCGGTATTCGTCACCGAAAAAGGTTTGCCGGCGGCGATTGCCACGCTGCGTGACGTGGTGCGGGATGTCCGGAACAACAACGCAGGCGATTCGAGGCATAAATCTACGGTGCACCAAAACGCGCGCGACGTCAATAATTAAGGATGGTGTCTCTTAAAATACCTAAATTAGATGATGTCCCTTAAATTAGGTGTCCCTATAATTAAAAAAGTGCCACGACTTCTCAGAATGTGTATTGTACGAACTATCCAACCAAAGATAGGAAGACACAATGTCCAAGAAAGCAATCGCGGTTATATTTGTGCTCATTCTCGCGGCAGTTTGTATCTATTCTTTAAACAAAAATGATCCCATCGATCCATACGGGTTCAAGTTCCCCCTTGGAACGAAGAACGTGGATGAAGTAAAGAACATGGGAGATGCAGTAAAAATGCTGAAAAAAGAAGAGCAGGAATTGATAGCAAAATTCCTGTCCAGGAAAAAGAGCCTTTCGGAGTTCGAAAAGGTGGGAATCGACCCTACGTGCTCAATTTCTGAGGCCATTGCGGACCAGATAAAGGTCGATCGCAGGGGCGGGCTTCTCGATCTAGGTTTGTAGTAGGAAGGGACGCCATGTATTTTAAGTAATTTAAGGGACACCATTGTAATTTAAGAAACACCATACTTAATTATTACGGCTTACGCGGTTCTTTCGGGCCGCGTTTTTTTCAGCAAATCGCGTCCGAGGAGGCGGCCGATTTCCGAGATGAACGCAGGATCTCCGGGGACAGTTTGTCGAAGCTTGATGCTGAAGAGAATATTGAAAAAGCGCTTTCGACGACAGCGTTCGGAAGTGCTACGCTTATGAATACAGGCAGGAGGCGAGCATGAAGAATTTTGTATTGGCGCTGATTGCGACGGTCGTTTTCCCGACACTGGTTTTGGCGGGCGGGTTCATGACGTCACCCTTTGTGACCAACGCGACGCCCACGTCGGTGGATATCTGTTTTCACTCAGACGAGCTGGCGACGGCTGCCGTTTTGTACGGTGCGACGGACGATTACGGCCTCGAGGTCGCGGTGAACGGCGAGTTATACGAAGCGCTTTGGGGTGAGTATCCGTTGTTCCAGGACCCGGTTTACGAGCTTGTCGACCGGTACGCGTACTGCGCGCGGATCGACGGGTTGGAGCCGGATACGCTGTATCATTATTCCGTTCTTTTGGGCACAGATGAGTCGCCGGACAGCGTGTTCGCCACGGCGCCGCCGGTCGGATCGCCTTTCGTGTTCGCCGTATACGGAGACAGCCGTTCCGACCCCCTGTATCCATTAGGCACGCCCAATATTTTCCATGAAAACGTCGTTCGCCAGATGGCGCGGCACCCCTTCGATTTCATATTGAACATCGGCGACATCGTCCATGACGGCTACGATGTTCACTTGTGGGAAATCGCGATGGAGGAAGTGGCGCCGATCTCTTCCGAAGTCGCCTACTATCCGATTTTCGGAAACCATGAGGATCGCAATGAGGAAGGGGTACGCGGCGAGAATGTTTTCTCGATGCTCTTTTCGAATCCCGGCGAGGCCTCCGGATCCAATAACGAGCTTTACTATTCCTTCGACCACGGCAACGCCCATTTCACGGTGCTGGACACCAACACGGACATCGATCCGGAGTCGGTGCAGGGGCAATGGCTGCGCGCGGATTTGGAAACGGCCACCGCCGATGAGAACATCCACTGGAAGTTTCTCCTTTTCCATCATCCGCCCTATTCCGCGTCTTTGGTCGGCATCGGTGACGAACGGTCGCGGGTGACCAAGCAATACATTCCGCCGATCGCGGAAGAATTCGCGGTGGACATCGTGTTCGCCGGGCATCAGCACAGCTACGAGCGGAGTTTCAAAAAGGGCGTGTACTACATCGTCTCGGGGAACGCGGGCGCGCTGCCCTCGTTTTTTGAGGCGCCGGTATTGAACCCGTACGGCCAGTTTTTTGAAGGCAATCCGGATTTTCGGCACTTCGGCTTTTGTGTGCTTGACGTGACCGCCGACTATCTTTCGCTGCGCTCGATCATCGCCGACGGCACGGTGATCGATACGCTCGAAATCGATAAAACGCCCGCCGATGACGACGATGACGATGATGACGACAACAATGACAACGACGACGATAACAACGATGACAACGACGATGATGATGATGACGACGACGACACGGGCCACGGCTCCACGGGCGATGATGACGATGACAACAACGACGGGGCGTGCGGCTGCTAGAGAACCGGAACCCCAACCTATCCAATCAGCACGGCAATAAAAATCCTACAGCGCGAATCCAGGGCCGCTTCGCTTAGGCGCGGGGGATGGCCAGCATGCGGTCAAGCGAGCGCTGGGCGCGGGCGCGGATATCTTCGGGCACGGTGATGCGGTGCGCGTCGATCGCGAGCATGGCGCTGTGCACGTCTTCCATGGTGGTGAGTTTCATGGTGCCGCAAATCTGCACAGTCGGCTCGACGGGGATCAATTCCACGTTCGGGTTGGCGCGGGCCAGCGGGTGCAGCATGCCGATTTCGGTGCCGATCAGGGCGCGGGTCGCGTCGGTGGTTTTGATCCACTCGAGCATGCCGGAGGTGGAGACGACGATGTCGGCCAGGGCGGTGACTTCCGGGCGGCATTCGGGGTGCACGAGCACGACCGCGTCGGGGTATTTCGCCTTGGCGGCGCGTACGTGTTCGGCCCGCACATGGTGATGCACGTGGCAGTACCCGTCCCACCACTCGACGTGTTTTTGCGTGTGGGCGGCGACGAACTGCGCGAGGTTTTGGTCGGGCACGAAAAAGATGTTGTCGGTTTCGACGAACTCGGCCACACGCGGCGCGTTGGCGCTGGTGCAGCAAATGTCGCTTTCAGCCTTCACGGCGGCGGTGGAGTTGACGTAGGTGACCACGGTGTAGGAGTCGTCGAGTTCTTTTTTCTTGGCGATGAGCTGCGCGGCGTCGATCATGTCGGCCATGGGGCAGCCGGCGGCGTGGTTGGGCAGCAAGACGGTTTTTTGCGGCGAGAGGATGGCGGCCGACTCGGCCATGAAGTGCACGCCGCAAAACAGGATCAATTCGGCGTCGGTTTTCGAGGCCTCGAGCGACAGGCCCAGCGAGTCGCCGGTGAGGTCGGCGGCGTCTTGAATTTCGGCGCGCTGGTAGTTGTGGGCCAGCCAAATGCCGTTGTGCTTATCGAGCAGTTCGCGGATTTCGGTAACCATCGCGTGCAGGTCCATGGCGTCTCCAAACGGTGAATGAACTGGTGCGACGGTAGCGAGAAGCGCGGTGGGGGTCAAGGAAGGGGCGCCGCGCGGGACGCCCCCGTTTGGTTAAGCGGTGTCAGTAGGTGATCAAATCCCAGCCCATCAGCGGCTCGCCGCCGGGTGTCAGATCGGTCCAGGAGTCCCCGTAGAAATTGAGAACGCTGGTTTGGTTGAGCGTAGCGACGCCCGCCCACAACTCGCCGTCGGAATCGACCATGATGTCTTCTTCCATGAACATCATGCCCCACCGCGTGTCGCCGTCGGGCAAAAACGAGAGGTCGGCCACCAACCAGGCGCCCTCGTCGAGCGTCAGGAAGAAGGGCGCACGCACATCCTCGGAGACGAATTGCTCGCCCCACACGAACACGCGGCCGTCGTCCATGCCCAGCACACCGCTGAAGCGTACGCGGGCGTCGCTGAGCGGCAGTTCTTCCTCAACCCACGCGCCGGAACGGTTACTCGCCAAGAAGGTGTCGTAGCTGTCGTCCAGGTCGACCGTGGCGACGGCGAACGCGAGGTTGCCGGGCGTGCAGTACACCTCGGCGAATTCCCATTCGTCGGCGGCGTATTCGAAGCTTTCCTGTGCCCACGTGCCGTCTTTTTTCAGGATGAGTCCGGATTCGGTTTCGTCCTCTTCGCCCACGGCGAACATGGTGCCGTCAGGGCAGAAAGCGATGTCGTTGATCCGCCAATGTTCGCCGACTTCCGGCAGATTTTCTTTCCCCCATCCTTTGCCGTCTTGGGTGAGCAGGAAGGTTTCGTCGTTTTCCGCGTCGCAGCCGCGCACCCAGACTTGCCCCTCGGGCGACACGCTGATTTGCGGGTTAAAGCTGTAATTGAACCACCAGTCGTCGCTGATCGTCGGCAGCGTCTCGATCTGCCAACCGCTTTCGCCGCGCTTCAGGATGAAGTCCTCACCGCTTTCATCGTCGGACGTGTCCTGACCAAGCACGAAGGCGTCGCCGTTATTGTCGAAAACCGGCCCCTCGAAGAGGTAGTAATCGAAAGTGATCGCCGGCAGCGATTCAGGCGACCAGCCGTCCGCGTCATGCGCGATAATATCGCGGCAATCTTCGTCGCCGCCTGATTCCACGCCGGCAATCGCCAAGCCCAGGCCGTCGTGAAACGCCACCGGTCCGACATAGATGAAATCGCCGTCGATGGTTTCCTTGCGCCAGGTATCGCCGTCGAAATGAACAATCGCCTTGGGCTCGATGTATTCGCCGACCGACTCCCACGCGTTGGCGTAATCCGGATGCGAGTCAGCGAACATGAGGCCGATCGCCCCGCCCGCGTCAACGTTTTCCGCGTGCCAGTCGCCATCACGGAACGCCGTCACGAAGAAATCGCCCGCGCTGTCATAGGCGCTAAGCCGCACTTGCGGTGTCGCACCCGAAGTATCGTCGTCATCATCGTCACCGGCGGTGTCGTTGTCGTCGTCGTCGTCGCCCGCGATATCGTCGTTGTCGTCGTCGTCGTCGTCGTCGTCACAACCGCAGACCGCAACCAAGGTCAACACCGAAATCAACAAAATAAGAGTGGCGAGGATTCGCGTACATTTCATCATGGTTTCCTTTCATGCAAAAAAAAGGGTCCACCTGATTCGAAGCGGTGAAAAATCGAGATGATCGGCCGAGAATACATGACAACTGCGCATGTCGCAAGAAAACCGACCACGGGCGTCGGTTTGTCGCTGTTTCCACCATGTTGCCGTTGTTATCTTCTTCTCTCAGTGAGACAAAAGTGGCGTAAACATTGATAAATAAACGTAAAAATGAAGATTGACAATTATTGTTCTTGACTAACAGGGCGTATGTGATAAACTCCATTTTGGAAGAGTGTAAGACGGGGACCGGGACCAATAAGACAAATGCCGGTTCAAGGCAACATAATTAGTGGTGTGAAAAAATGCGGGCAACAGTATTCGATGTAGCTAGATACATTCTGGGAAAACGTGGTTCGATGACGGCCTGGAAACTTCAGAAGCTCGTCTATTATTGCCAGGCTTGGTCATTGGTGTGGGATGAGCGCCCGCTTTTTAGTGAGAAAATCCTTGCGTGGGCCAACGGTCCAGTGGTTCGCGAACTTTTTCACAAGCACCGCGGGCAATTCGTGGTCAGCAATATACAGGGAGACCTGAGACGACTTGACAACAACGCACGTGAAACGATTGATGCCGTTCTGAAACATTATGGGAAAAAATCGGCACAGTACTTGGCCGAGCTGACTCACCTTGAAAAACCATGGAGGGAAACAAGGGGGAACTTGGCGCCCGGCGAGCGGGGCGACTCCGAAATAACACTGGTAGCAATGGCAGATTATTATTCCAGCCTTTAGGGCTAGTCTTAGCCGATGGCCCGCAAGAAACACAACGCTCAAAAAAAACCGAAACAACGCGTAAAGCCACTGGAAAAGAAAACCCCGCAGCAATCCCATAACCCCGACGATTTCCGCGAAAAACCGTTTTGTTGGCGCGTCAATAAAAGCTACATAGACTTGGACGGGCCATACGGTTGGAAAAATGTTTCAACGGACGCACTTCTCTTTGAAGTCATAAAATGCCTACAGGACCATGAGGCTCGCCAATGGAAGGAAGTTCTCAACGATCACGACAGTAAGGGTCACAAGAAGAACCACGATATGCCGGTAGACAAGTTGGTTACGCTGGCGCAAAAACGGCTGCAAGAAATTAATAAGGAGGAAGAGGACTCTTTATTTTCTCTGCGCGTTTCTGGAAAACAGAGACTTTGGGGAATTAGGAAGAGCAGTACATTATATCTTCTTTGGTGGGACCCCGATCACAAGGTCTATAGTGTCAAAAGAAGGCATACTTGACTACAATCGCAATCAGGCTGCTAGACCCTCTTCTCCAACAGCACAACCACTTCTTCCAAATCCCAAACTTGATCGGTCACTCCAGCTTCCATGCCGGGTGTGACGCGCCGACGTCGCGGCGGCGCGTCTCAGAAGCGAACCGCCTTGTACATCGATTGGCTGCGGGCCGGGGCCTCGGGGCCGGTCGCGTGGATGGTGTCGATTCGGCGCAGCTCCATGGGGCTGATGATCGGCTGCGCCTGGGTGTCGGTGTATTCCATCACCAAGGCCGACGTGCTGCTTTCGTATACGAGATAAGCGCGGCCGTCACGCAGCACAATGCCGTCGAAGATGCGTGGGCGCGGGTCGTCGATTTCCATCTCGCGGCACGCCCATTGCCCGGCGCGGTACTCCAGGAAATGAGATTGTGCCGACGGGGCGTTATACAGATTGTTGTAGAAATCGAAGGCCACCATGTGGCTGCTCGAGCCGCGCAGTTGGTCGAAGAAGAAATCCGTCGGGCAGCCTTCGGGCAGCGGCAAGACTTCCCATTGCTCGCCGTCCCAGTGCGCGATGCGCGAGTGATCGGCCTCGTAGACGGAGACGAAAAGGTCGTCGCCTTCGCCAAAGACGATGTTCGAGATGATTTCGTCGACAAAGCCCGGCGGATTGTCGTACTCGCGCCACTGCACGCCGTCGAAATACAACCAGTAGCCCGTCCGGGCCAGGACCAAGCGGCCGTCGTCGGCCGATTCCATGGCGGTGGTACGGGTGTTTAGATAAAAATCCTGTCTCACGATCGGCTCGTTATCCTCGTACTCGAACAGGCTTTCCGTGCGCTCCCAACTAAAGCCGATTGTGCCCGAAGTGAGGTGATAGGTTTCGGCCAGGACCCACAAATCGCCGGCGCTTAGGCCGTAGAACGTGGCTTGGTGATTCTCGCCGGTCGTTGGGGGCTCGTCGTTCAAGAACCAGCCGGTGTCCGGTGTCCACTCCATCCACGTGTAGCCCTTGGACATCCACTCGCCCCACCAGGGTTGTTGGACTTCGACGGACACCGCGTTCCAGACGCCGATGACGTGGTCGCCGTTGATCATGAGTGTGGGGCCCGGGTACCACGAGAGTGCGGGTTCATCATAGGGATCGGGCATGGTTTCACGGGTCCAGCCGGCGGCGGTTTGCTGATACACGTCCCTGTTGTCGATCAGCATCAACCCGGCCGGGGCCGTGTCGTTGTCATCATTGTCGTCATCGTCGTCGGTCGTGTCGTTGTCATCGTCGTCGTTATCGTCGTTATCGTCGTTATCGTCATCATCGTCGTCATCGGCGGCGACATCGTTATCATCATCGCCGTCGACGTCGTCGTCGTCATCATCGTCGAGGCAGCCGACCGACACCGCGACCACCGCCAGCAACATGAGAAGCATCAGGCAACGCAGTTTCCATTTCATGTCGAAACCCTTCTTCTTAATACGCGCCGTTGCCGACCTGTTGCCGGGCCGGCGCCGAAGCTCCTAAGGTAACCAACCGCCGGATCGTGGAGACGCCTTCCGGCAACGGAATTTCGACCAGGTCGCCGGGCAGCACTTCGTAAAGCCGCTGACCGGCCTCGTAGGAGCCGGCCGCCACAAAAGCCCGCCCGTCGGCGAAGGTTGCTGCGGCCGTGACATTGATGCTGTCGCCCTGCGAGGGCACGGTTCGGCATGTCCACTGTCCGTCGACGCGCTCGGCGAATTGATCGTGCACGTGGTAGGGGTCAAAAACGACAACGTGCGCTCCGACGCCGTCGAGGTAGTAGGGCCTGAATTCGCCGTAGCTCGTCTCGCATCCGGCGGCAGGCAGGTCGAGTTTCGTCCAGGTGTCGCCCTCGATTTCGACGATCCACCGCGCGCTGGTGTTGTATTCGGCAAACACGGCGACCGCCTCTTGCGGGGCGAGCACGCGCAGATCGGTCACGTAGCCCCAATTGAATCCGGCGGGCATGACGGCTTCGCTCCACTCCGCGCCGTCGAAGGCCCAGACGCCGTTGGCTCCCGGCAAGTAATTGTGCGTCACGGCCAGGCCAAACCCTTCGCCGGACATATCCAGCCCCTTGACCAGCCTGTTCCCGAACGAGACGGCCGTTTGCGGCGAGTTGCCGTCGTAGGAAAAGAGGGCGTCGTTATGCCGATAAATATGTTCCTCGGGAAAGCCGTAGCTGTTGTATTCAAAATCCCACCCTGATTCAGCCCACAACGCGCCCGTTTGATCCATGCCCAAGTGATGCGCGATGTGACGTGGGGCGGTCATGGCGAACTCGTTCGCCAAGCGCCAACCGCTGCCGCGCGTGAAGCGCAGCCAATGGTGGCGCACGGTCCAGGAAGCGTCGGAGCGGAAGAAAGAGATCCAGACGTCCACGTTGATCGCAGCGTACATTTCCCGGCCGTCGACGGCGAGCATCGGGCCGACGTAGCTTCTCTGGAGATCGGCCGTGAGGACATCGGGTATCGGGCTGCGAACCCAGCCGCCGGCGCCGCCGTGCCAACTGGCGCTGCCGCTGTCGTCGGTGGCGACAAAGAGCAGTTCGTCGGTTGTATCGTTGTCATTGTCGTTATCATCATCGTCGTCGTCGTTATCGTCGTCATCATTATCGTCATCGTCGTTGTTGTCGTCGTCGTTGTCGTCATCGTCGTTGTCGTCATCGTCGTCATCGGCGGCGGTGTCGTTGTTGTCGTCGTTGTCGTCGTCATCATCATCGAGGCAAGCGCAAAACATGGTAAGAAAACCGAGACATAAAAACAAAACAATGCACAAACGCCAGCGTTTCATATCCATCGCTCCTTTAATAACCCCACTGAGAATCGGGGTGCTCATAATTACGCGGCAGAGCGTGTTCGCCAAAAACGTGCAGCGCGTGGACGTCGGTAAGCCCGGGCGGTAGCGGCTCTTTGACCAATCCGTCCGCCTCCACGCGTAACATGATGTACCGGTTGGCATAGGTGTAGCCGCGAAACACCAGAAACGCCGTGCCGTCGTCCAATACCTGCGCCGTGAGGATTTCCTGCCGATTGTCGCCGATGTCGTAGGTGCGGCACGACCACTCGCCGTCGCGGTATTCGGCGAAACGGCGCTCCATGGCGTCGGACTTGGTGTACGCGATCAAGTGCTCGGCGCGGCCGGTGATGCGGGTCCAGTTCACCGGTGCGGACTCCAGGCAAGCAGCCGGCATTTCCACACGGGTCCACTGATCTCCGTCCCATCGTTTGACCGGGTGGCCGGTCAGCACGTTGTCGAACAAGGCGTACCCGTGGTCGCGGTCAAAAAACAGCAAATCCTCGATCAGGCCGACACCGACGTTTGGCGGCATCACGCGGGAGGTCCACTGCCCGCCGTCGAACTCCAAGAAATGGACGAGGCCCGCCGTGCTGATAGCGCAGCCGACGCCGAAATCAGCCTCGGGCATCACGGCGGCGACGACCCTTTTGGACCCCCAGTCTCCGGCCAATTCAAACTCGGACCCAACGGCGTGGAAAAAGCCTTCCTGGTGCTCGTAACGTTCGCCGTGGGGAAATCCGCGGCTGAAATAGCTGTAGGAATGATACGCGTCCAACCAAAGCGGGCCGGTCGCGGGCAAGGCCAGCCAGCCGACATTGGCGCCGCCGGCCACGGGCTCGTGCGCCTCGTCGAAGCGCCAGCCGTTGTCGGGATCGAAGTGCAGCCACCGATGACGATCGGTCTCCTGCCAGGCGAAACTTGGGCCGTTGACGTAGGACCGGACATTCCAGACCGAGGTGAGGTACTCGCCATCCACCACCAGGCTGGGGCCCGGCGACGCGTGTTGTACGGGGCCGAGCAGCGGCTGGGGCATCGGCATTTCTTCCCAGCTATCCTCGCCGCTTAACCACGACGTGATTTCGTCTTGCGATTCGCCGATCAGCAGCAAGCGGGTTGGCGCGGGCGTGGTGTCGTCATCGTCGTTGTTGTCATCGTCGTCGTCGTCATCGAGGCTCCCGGGCAAATCGTCGTCATTCTCATGGTCGTCGTTGTCGTCGTCGCTCACGGCGGGATAGGGTTCGTCGTCGTCATCGCCCGAAGAGTCGCAGGCGAGCATTCCCGCCGAAAGCATCAGCACGGCCAGGAAGCACACAAACAAGATTCGTCGCCTGATGTTCATTGTTCAACTCCGACAGACACGACTTCTGTTGTGCATGGCTGGGAACTCTTGGTGACATTTCAGTATATGCAAAATACGCGCCACGCGCTCGCGGGTTTTAGAGGCCAAAATCGCGGGATCTCACCCGTATTCGTTCCACAAAGCGGCTCTCGGCATCGGTTTTCTGACGGCGGATTTCAGAAATCTCAGGGATCGGGGACGTTTTTTCGCTCTCGGCTCGACTACGCCGATCCGCAGCCGCCCTCTGAATCATCATCGTTGTTGTCATCGTTGTCGTCATTATCGTCGTCATCATCGTCATCATCGTCATCATCGTCGTCATCATCGTCATCATCATCGTCATCATCATCATTGTCGTCATCGTCATTGTCGTCGTCATCATCGTCGTCGTCGTTATCGTCATCGTCGTCGTCATCGTCGTCATCATCATCATTGTCGTCATCGTCATTGTCGTCGTCATCATCGTCGTCGTCGTCGTCGTCATCATCGTCGTCATCATCGTCGTCGTCATC